>JANMBW010000437.1:0-2411 GCA_031360565.1 Polaromonas sp. | reverse complement strand
CAACTTGCCGTCTTCGTACTTTGGCGTCCAGGGGCCGAGGTCCTGGCGCCAGCCACTGAACTCGGGCTGTTTGTCGAGGTGGCCGTACATCAGCACGGTTTGTACGGAGTCCGCACGCGTGGCGGGAATCTCAAAAAACAAGACCGGCGTACGCCCCTCCAGGCGCACGATTTCAAGCACCAGACCTTCGACTTTTTGCGCCTCGACCCACGCCGCTGCGTTGCGTACCACCGTGTCGATGTAACCGTGCTGCGCCCAGTCGCTGTCGAAGGCCGGGGACTTGGCCGGTATCGCGATGTAGTCGGTGATTTGACGGACGATGTCGGCGTCCCATTGCGCCGTCACGTGCGACAGGACTTGCGCTGCATTCAACACATCAGCGGGGATTTCTCGGTGCAAAGGGGCGTTCATGCCGACTCCAGGAAGTGCAATGATTAATGTACTCCTGGCCGCCACAAACCGCCATGGGCCAGGGGTTTCAGGGCGTGTAGTGGGCCATTGCCTCGCCCAGCCGGATCGACCGCCCCGGCGTCCACTCTGCATTAAAGCGCAAGGGCCCCTCAGGAAAAAGCAGCACCACAGTAGAGCCAAGCAAAAAGCGCCCCATCTCCTGTCCGCGCTGGAACAGCTGGGCCGGTGCGCTGGCACCGTCGTAGCGCCACTGCTGGAGCGTCGCCGAACGCGGCGGATTGACCACGCCATGCCAGACCGTGGCCATGCTGCCGACGATGGTGGCGCCCACCAGAATCAGCACGAAGGGGCCGCGCGCCGACTCGAAGACGCACACCACCCGCTCATTGCGTGCAAACAGGCCGGGCACGCCGCGCGCGGTGGTCGGGTTGACTGAAAACAGGTCGCCCGGCACATGAATCATGCGCAGCAGGCGGCCATCGCACGGCATATGAATCCGATGGTAGTCCCGCGGGCTCAGATACAGTGTGGCAAAGCTGCCGTTGCGAAATTTCTCGGCCAGTGCCGCATCCCCGCCGACAACCGCCGTGGTCGAATACCGGTGGCCCTTGGCCTGAAAAATCTGATCGTCCTGTATCGGGCCAAACTGGCTGATCGCACCATCGACCGGGCAGATCAGATCCGCCTCGGCCAGGGGCCGCGCGTCAGGCCGCAGCGCCCGGGTAAAAAACGCGTTGAAGGTCGGATAACTGGCAATGTCCGGATTCAACGCCTCGTCCATGTTGACCTGGTATTTGGCAACAAAGCGGCGAATGATCTCGGTCGTCACCCAGCCCCGTTCCCGCGACGCGACAAAGCCCGCAAATGCAGTCAGCGCCTGTTGGGGAACCAGGTATTGGGGCAAGACGGCGAGACGGTCAATCACAGGCGGGCAGGTGGGCAAGGGCTGGGTGGTTCCGATGATTCTAGGGCGCTCGCCGAACAGGGTTGGCGCAACACATTTTTACCTGTCGTGATGCGCCGCTGGCGTCATACCCCATTTTTCCCAGCCCAGTCCGTCGGTTGTTGCGTTGACCGCCGGATGCCGCAGGGCCTTGTATTCGCCACCGATCCAGCCGCTGTAGCCCAGCTCTTGGAGAACCGAAAACAGGTAGGCATAGTTGAGCTCACCCCGATCGGGTTCATTGCGCCCCGGTACGCCGGCCACTTGAAGGTGACCCACCTTGCCGGTCGGAATGTACTGGCGCAGCTTCATGGCGACGTCGCCCTCGACGATCTGGCAGTGGTACAGGTCCATCTGCACCTTGAGGTTGTCCGCACCGACTTCCCGCAAGATTTCATGCGCGTGGTCCTGCCGGTTCAGAAAATAGCGGGGAATGTCGCGCGTGTTGATCGGCTCTATCAACACATCGATCCCTAGCTTGGCTGCCTGCTGCGCTGCATGCCGTAAATTGCTGACGTAGAGGGGCTGGACGGCTTCACGCTCCACGCCTTCAGGAACTATACCGGCCATCACATGGATGCGTGGACAGGACAGCGCCATGGCGTAGGCCAGTGCCAAGGCCATGCCCTCCTGAAATTCAGCCTCGCGTCCGGGCACACAAGCCGTCCCTTTCAAGCCTGAGGCCCAGGCGCTTTCAATGCTGGCCTTATCCCGGCCTCCCGGCGGCGCATTGAACAGCACCAGCGCCAGACCGTGGGCTTTCAGCCGGGCAGCCAGCTCATCGGCCGGCCAGTCGTAAGGCGACAGCATCTCGACTGCCTTGAAGCCGTCCTGTGCCGCAGCAGCAAACCGGTCGTTGGGGGGCAGCTCGGTGTACATCCAGCTGAGGTTGGCGGCGAATTGAAGCATGCGGTGATTTCATCAAAAAAGATCAGGCGCCAAGCTTACTAGTGGCCGGTGGTGCGTCAGGCGGAGGAAGCGATTGGCATTCCCAGAAAATGCGCGCCGTGCAGGTACGGCAGATGTGCGGGTCCAGCCGTTTGAAGATGGTGGCAAT
>JANMBW010000436.1:0-6709 GCA_031360565.1 Polaromonas sp. | reverse complement strand
GTTCCGCATTCACGGCCAATCCCGGAGTCCTTGATGCCGCCCCAGGGTGAAGCCGGGTCGAGGCGGTGATGGTCGTTGATCCACACAATTCCGCATTTCAGCCGGGCGGCGACGCGGTGAGCACGCGTGATGTCATTGGTCCGTATGGCACCTGCAAGGCCAAAGGGGGAGTCGTTTGCCAGGGCAAGACCTTCGGCCTCGGTTGAAAACTTGGTGACTGAAACGAAAGGTCCAAACACTTCTTCCTGGAAGATGCGCATGCGTGCAGTGACATCTGCAAAGACGGTGGGTTCAACAAAAAAGCCATCCTTCAATGCAGGATCGGTTGGGACCTTGCCGCCTGCAACCAGGCGGGCCTTGTCTTCTTCCAGGCCAATCCGGATGTAATCTAAAACCCGCTGCTGCTGGCGCGCCGAGACCACGGGGCCGAGCTGCACAGCCGGATCTGCCGGGTTGCCGATGCGGATGGACTTGGCCTTGGCAGCAAGCTTTTCGACAAACTCGTCGTAAATTTTTGCCTGCACGATCTGGCGGCTGCCACAAATACAAGTCTGGCCCGCACCAATAAATCCGCCAAAAGCTGCGTAGTTGACAGCTTGGTCGACATCAAAATCATCGAAGACCAGTACCGGCGTTTTGCCGCCGAGTTCCAGCGTCTGGTGAGCAAAGTTGCGACCGGATGCTGCGCCGGTGATGCGGCCGGCTTCCGTACCGCCGGTGAGAACCCACTTGGCCAGCCCTGGATGCTCCGCCAGGGCTTTGCCGGTGGTGGGGCCCAGCCCGGTGACCACATTGAAAGCGCCGGGTGGCAAGCCCGCTTCCACGAACAATTTAGCGAGGCGCAGCGTTGTCAGTGGCGTGTACTCAGACGGCTTGACAACCGTTGTGCAGCCAGAAGCCAGCGTAGGCGCCAGGCTTTTGACCATGATCATCAGGGGATGGTTAAACGGGGTCGAATTGCCGACGACGCCGATGGGTGTTCTGAGCGTGTAATTGAGGTAGTTGCCATCGACCGGAATGACCGAGTCGCGGCGGGCAATCGCCAGCCCTGCGTTGTAGCGAAAAAAATCAGGCAGCCGTGAAATCTGCGCGCGGGTTTCGTTCAGGGAGCGGCCGTTGTTGGCCGTCTCCAGTTGATACATCTCGTCCAGATTGGCTTCAAATACATCTGCCAGCTTGTTGATGAGTCGGGCCCGCGTCCGATTCGACATGCCGCTCCACTCCTGACTATGGAATGCGGCGTCCGAGCTGCGAACGGCGCGGTCCACATCGGCGTCGCTGGCGTGGCTGATCTGGGCCAGCAACTGACCGGTGGCAGGATTGATCACATCGAGCAAGTCGGGCCGGCTTGCGGTGACTTCGCGTCCGTCGATAAAAAGCCCGTGAACGGGTGAAGCTTTGGTGGGGCGGGAGTGGGCGGTGGCTGACATGACTATCCTTTTTAACTAAAAATTAACCGGCGATCAGGCTTTTGGAAATCGCCGTGCTGACGCGTTTGCCCGCATCAATGATGTGTTGCTCGCAGAGCCGTTGTGCTTTCTTGAGCGCACGCGCCTGCAGTGCGTCGATCAACGCGCCGTGTTCATTGACCAGCGATTGCGGATCGCCTTTATGGGCAGTGTTCACACTCATGTGCACCGCACGTTCCATCAAATCAATCAGCTCAATCAGCTGATCACGCATCCTGGCGTTGGCGCCCAGCATGGCAAGACGGCGGTGAAAGCTTCGGTTGTAGGCAATGAAACCGCCGACCCACACACTTGGGTCGAAAATCCTGAAATCATCGAGTTCAGCAAGCTGCTCGTCGCTGGCATGGATGACGATACGCTCGACACATGCCCGTTCGAGTGCTGCGCGCAGATGAAACATGTCCAGCACATCACTCAGAGAAACCGGTGCTACCCGGTAGCCCTGACGTGGCGAGGTGATGACGAGCCCCTCGCGCTCCAGGCGCATCAAGGCGTCCCGGACCGGCGACTTACTCATGTCAAACCGTGCAGCCAGCTCGGCTTCTCGCATTTCAGTACCAGGCGCCAGTTTGCAACTGATCATTTCGGCCCGAAGCTGCTCATAAACCGTTTCTCTTAAGAGCCGGTTACCCAGTGCTGGCGAGGAGGTTTCTGCAAATGCCATGGCCCTAAGATATCAGGATTTGAAAAAAGAACATGGCTGGAAAAAAGAAAAAATAAGATAGGAAGAAAAAAAGTGCCGGATAATTCAGATATCTATTGGGGATTTCCCTTGATTAGCCCGCTTTAAATATTTTGCATGTTTGACATTATGCTAAATCGTAATATATCATGAAGCCTGTTTGTTAACCAAATTTTCCAGGAGTCCCGCATGCCAAAAAACCCGCTTCCGTTAGCGCTTGCAGCAGCGACGCTTGTTGCCAGTCTGGGTATTTCGGTCCAGGCGGCCGATAAAGACGCTATTCGTCTGGGGTTTTTGACCATCAAATCAGGCGCTCTGGCCGCAGGGGGCAAGCAGATGGAAGACGGCTTGCGCCTCTTCCTGAAGGAGCGAAACAACATGATTGCCGGTCGCAAGGTGGAGCTGTTTGTTGCGGACACGGCGGGCCAGCCCGCCAACACCAAAACCAAGACGCAAGAACTGGTCGAGAAAGACAAAGTGCACGTCATCATCGGGCCTCTTGCCGCATTTGAGGCCTTGGCGATCGACGACTACATCCGAAAAAACGAGACCCCGATCATCGCGCCCTCGGCCGCTGCAGAGGACTTGACCCAGCGCAAGGCAAACCCCTGGTTTGTGCGCGCAGTGGGCACCTCGGCTCAGGCCAACCACGTGTTGGGAGATTACGCCGCACGAGAGTTGAAGTACAAGCGGATCGCGATCATTGCCGATGATTTTGCGTACGGTCACGAGAGTGTGGCGGGCTTTCAGCGCACGTTTGAAGAAGCCGGCGGCAAGGTGGTTCAAAAGCTGTGGTCACCGCTCAATGTCGCCGACTATGGAACCTACATCGGACAGATCAAGCCCAACGTGGACGCCGTTTTTGCGGCCTTTGCCGGCGGTAATGGCATCAAGTTTCTCAAGCAGTACAACGAGTACGGAATGAAGGCCAAAATTCCGGTGCTCGGCAGCATGACCTCGGTGGATGAAGGCATTCTCAAATCCATGGGCGATGAAGCGCTTGGCGTGATCTCCTCGGGCTGGTATGCCGCTGGCATCAACAACGCAGACAACAAGCGGTTTGTGCAGAGCATCAACCGCGACTATCAGCAGGACCCCGGGTTTTATTCCATGGGTGCTTATGGTGCGGCGCTGATGCTGGAACAGGCACTCAAGGACGTCAAGGGCAAGATTGAGGACAAGCCGGCCTTTATGGCAGCACTCCGCAATGTTCAGATTACCAATGACCCGCGCGGGAAGATCAGCCTGGATGCGCTCGGCAATCCAGTGATGGATATCTATGTGCGCAAAGTCGAGCGTAAGAACGGGAAATTGAGTAACACCGTGGTCAAGACCTATCCCGCAGTCAGCCAGTTCTGGACGTATAACAAGAAAGATTTTCTGGCCAACCCGGTCTACTCGCGTGACTATCCGCCTGCCGTCAACATTGAAAAATAAGCGTTGCGCGCCTCAGGGTTGAATTGATGTCCTTCTGGGTCATACAGAGCTTGAACAGCCTTGCTCTGGGCGGCGTGCTGTTCACGTTGGCGGCGGGGTTTTCGCTTATCTTCGGGCTCATGCGCATTGCCAATTTGTCGCATGGTGCCTACTTTATGTTTGGCGCGTACATTGGCCTGAGTGCGCTGGACCATGGCTATGGCTTTGGCACTGCACTGCTGGCCGCAGCGCTGGGCGTTGGCATCTTGGGTGGGGTGGTCGAGCGCGTGATCCTCAGGCGTCTGGCCGGTAACAGTCTGTCGCAGGTATTGGCCACACTCGGTGTGGCTTTTGTGATTGCGGACGGAAGTTTGTGGCTGTGGGGCGGCGATCCTCGATCGGTTTCTCCGCCCGAGCTCTTTTCGGGTGGCCTGCAAGTGTGGGGCCTGACTTTTCCACTGTATCGCTTGATGGTTCTGGTGTTCAGCATCGTGGTGGCGATCGGGCTCTGGCTGTTGCTCGACAAAACGCGTCTCGGCGTCATGATCCGGGCCAGTGTCGATGACCGTCAGATGGCGCAGGGCATTGGCGTTCGCTCGTCGCAGCTGTTCACGCTGGTTTTTTGCCTTGGTGCTGCGCTGGCGGGTATCGGCGGCGTGATCGCAGCGCCTATCTTGTCAGTCTATCCAGGCATGGACGCAGACATGCTGCCATTAGCTTTGGTCGTGGTGATTCTGGGCGGGTTGGGGAGTCTGGGTGGCGCTTTTGTGGGTAGCTTTGTCATTGGGTTTGTCTACAGCTTTGGACAAGTCCTCTTGCCTGACCTGGCCTACATCATCCTGTTCCTGCCTATGGTGATCGTTCTGGCGGTACGGCCCCGTGGCTTGTTCGGAAGGATCACCGCGTGAAGCGTCTGGTGGCGGCCGTGTCACTGGTGCTTTTGGTCAGCCTCCCCTTGTGGGTGGGTGGGGTTTACTACATCAATCTGGCCAGCCAGATCATGATTGCAGCCCTGTTTGCTATCAGTCTCAATTTGCTGGTGGGCTATGCTGGTCTGACCTCACTCGGTCATGCGGGCTATCTGGGCCTCTCGGCCTATACCAGTGCCTGGCTCACGACCCATCTTGGATGGGGCCACCTGCCCTCGGCCGCTGCGGCGCTGGCCGGCACCGGTGCGATGGCTGCGGTGTTCGGATTGATTGCCTTGCGCGCAACCGGCATCAGTTTTCTCATGATCACGCTGGCTTTGGGGCAGATTCTCTGGGGGCTGGCCTACCGCTGGAACAGCGTCACCGGTGGCGACAACGGTATTTCGGGCTTGACGCGCCCCAGCCCATTTGGAATTGATTTGGGTAACGCCAACTACTTTTTCTTTTTTACCGTGCTGGTGTTTTTAGCGATCTGGGGATTGAGCGCTGCCTGGATGCGTTCCCCATTCGGCGCCAGCATTCGGGGAACAAAAGACCAACCGCGTCGCATGAGCACGCTTGGCTATAACGTCTGGTTGATACGCTGGATTACCTTCATTGTGAGTGGCTTGATGGGCGCAGTGGCAGGCCTGATGTACGTTTACTACCACCAATTCATCAGCCCGCACAGCCTGTCACTGGCCAACTCTGCTGAAATGCTGCTGATGGTGATTGCCGGCGGGGCAGGGACATTGAGCGGTCCGATCGTTGGCGCAGCGCTGGTGGTTCTGCTCAAGAATGTTGCCAGTGCCTACATTGACCGCTGGGTCATGCTGCTCGGTCTGGTGTTCATTTTTATCGTGATGTTTGTGCCGGGTGGCATTGTGGCGGGTATCTCCCGAATCTGGCGGTCCATGGGCAGTGGCAAGGCAGGGCGCACGACGTGAAACCGATTCTTGAAGTGAAGGACCTGTGCAAATCCTTCGGCGGTCTACAAGTGACGCGGTCTGTCAATCTGATCGTTCAGCCCGGCGAGCGGCATTTGCTGATCGGCCCGAACGGAGCCGGCAAGACCACTTTGTTCAACCTGATTGCTGGCGATTTGCCAGCGAGTTCCGGCAGCATCACGATCATGGGCCGAGAGGTCACCCAGCTTCCCACTGCGGCCAGAGCGCAGCTGGGTCTGGCGCGAACCTTTCAGATCGTGACCCTGTTCGGGCGTGACAATTTGCTGCACAACGTCAAACTGGCCTTGATGGGCAAGTCGGCATTGCGCTGGCGCCACTGGGGACCGTTTGACAAGGATCAGGCGCTGTCAAATGAGGCGCTCAAGGTACTGGACTCCGTCGGCCTGGCGGGCAAAGCGCACCTGCCGCTGGAGCGAACTTCCTACGGTGAAAAACGCCGGCTCGAGATTGCCATGGCGCTCGCCCAAAAGCCGCGCGTGTTGCTGCTCGACGAGCCGCTGGCGGGCTTGTCGGCGGCGGAGCGCGAGACCATCACCGCGCTGCTGAAGTCGATAGACCGAGACATCACCATCATCATGATTGAGCACGACATGGAGATTGCGCTGGCCTTTGCCGACCGCATCACCCTGCTGCATTATGGCGAGGTGATTACCGCCGGCACGCGCAAGGAAGTTGTCGACGATCCGCGCACGCGGGAGATTTACCTTGGCCACTAGTTTGCTTGCGCTCGATCGGGTCAATGCGTTTTACGGTGACAGCCATGTGCTGCACGATGTCTGCCTGAACCTCGAAGAGGGACGCCTGCTGGCCTTGCTGGGGCGTAACGGCGCGGGCAAGTCGACCTGTATCAGTACCATCATTGGCTTTCTCCCCCCGCGCTCCGGCACCATCCGGCTGGGCGAGCAGGCCTTGGAAAAGTTGTCGCCGGAAGACATTTGCAGAGCCGGGATTGGGCTGGTGCCGCAGGGCCGTCGCATTTTCGGCAGCCTCACAGTCAAGGAAAACCTCGATGTGGCCTTGCGCCCCGCAGCGGCATCGAGCAAGCGGTCGTGGGGCCGAGACGATGTGAATGAGATCTTTCCTCGTTTGAAGGAACGACAAAACCAGCTGGCCAGCAGCCTGTCTGGGGGTGAACAGCAAATGCTGGCGATTGGCCGTGCCTTGATGACCAATCCGAAAGTCTTGTTGCTCGATGAACCGTCAGAGGGTCTGGCGCCACAAATTGTGCGAGAAGTCGGCAATGTGCTAATCACCCTCAAGCCGCAT
>JANMBW010000434.1:0-2096 GCA_031360565.1 Polaromonas sp. | reverse complement strand
CAGCGCGGCTCATAGGCGCCCACGGCAATCAGTGCCAGATCAAAACCGCCCCCGGCGCCAGCCGCCTGGCTGCTGGCATAGCGTGCACGGGTCGCTGCGAAGTCGCTGGAGTATCCGGTGTCACCGCTGAAATACCAGTTCAGGTCGGGCGACAACACAGCAAAGCCGCCCCACAGCGTTTGGCTTCTGTCGCCAAAGCTGCGCGCTGACCAGTGCTGAACTGGCGTCAGATTGAAGGTCACGCTGCCCACGACATGGCTGTCCCACCAGTCCAGCTCGACCACGTTGTCGATGCCCAAGTCAGCAAACCAGGGCTTCAAGCCGAGGGGTACCAAAAAGCGTGTCGGTCTGCCCGCGTCTTGCGCTCGACCTGCCAGCGCCCGTACCGAGGCCTGGTCCAGATGGTCATAGTGGTTGTGCGAAATCAGCACCACATCAATCAGCGGCAAATTTTCGAGCAACAAACCTGGGGGCTGGGCTCGCCGAGGACCTACAAACGAAACCGGACTGGCGCGCTCCGAAAAGATCGGATCGGTTAACACGTTGAGCCCACCAGATTGAACCAGCATGGTGGCATGGCCTATCCAGGTGATCGCTGGCGCCTGGGATGCGCTGTAGCTGTGTATGGCCTGCAACTTGGGCGTTTGAACCGGGGTGGGTTGTGCCGGCGGTTTGGGCAAACCTTGCTGCTGCCTTTCAAATTGCCAGCGCATCAACTCGCTGAAGGTCTTGTCGATGGTGCCAATGTCGTTGTTGCGAAAACCGGTTGGTGTGTGATGGCTTTTAGCGGGGTTGTAGTAAACATTCGGCGTCGTGCAGGCACTCACGCCACAACCCAGCACCAGCGCCGCCAGAAGGCGTGCAGCAGTGGAATCGACCAGCGTTCTCATATTGGATTGGGCATCAGACCCAAAAAATCACGGCAGCAATCGCCGCAGCGCCCAGCACCAGATGCAGCGCAGACAGGCTGGCAATTTGTCCGTAACGTCGATCACCTTCTGTCCAGTCGGCCACGCCAACCGCCCGCTTTAGGCGCCGGAAGGGTCCGAAATACAGGTGACCAAACAGCGCAAACATCAGCAAGCCCAAGCCGAACATGATGTGCCAGCCGACCGGCGCATTTTTCATTCCGACCGCCAGCAGCATGGTCAGACCCGAGACCAGCAATACAGCGATGGCCACCCACACCACGACAAAAAACCGGCGCAAGACCTGAACGATCCATGCCAGCCGCTGCGGCGCTGCCATGGATTCAACAGCGGCCGGACGGAGCGCGGCGAGCATAAAACCCACGCCACCCAACCATGCAATGGCGGCAGCCAGGTGTAAAAACTTCATCAGGGCACTCATGCGAAATTCCTTTTGCTTTTTTTTCTCGTTGGGCGGCGAAAAATCGGTTAAATTTTCGCCTTGCAGATTGCTTCGAAGTTTATTGTGGCCGACTCGCGTATTCTTGCCACCGCTGCTTGGTATAGGCCCGAAACGGCGCTTGGCGTTTGGCAGCAATTAAATATTCGGTTTGAAAAGCGTCGAAGCGCTAGGGTTCCTACGTATAATCCGCCGCTAAATGCCAATCTGTCGCGGAGTCCTGCGGTAGCAAGGCTGGGAAAGCGGATCATCCGCCTGCAAGATTTTTTGGGACTGCTGTGGAAGACGAATGGCGGAACGATAGCTTCAAGCCCCTGACGCGTGAAGAGGCACAAAAGCTGAGCGAGGCCCATCCTTCAACGTCTCCATGGTGGGTGCTTACGGGACAACTGGTGGTCGGGGCGTTGGTGGCATGTGTCGCCTGGGCGCTGAGTGGCAAGGGTCCTGTAGGCTGGTCTGTGTTGTACGGCGTGCTGGCTGTCGTTGTCCCCGGTGCATTGTTTGCCCGGGGGTTGATGAGCAAGGTGTCTTCGATGAATCCGGGCGCTGCGGTGGCTGGATTTTTTTTGTGGGAGATGGTCAAAATTGGTCTGACCATCGCGATGTTGTTCGCTGCACCCAGAGTGGTGCCTGACTTGAGCTGGCCTGCCATGTTGGTCGGGCTGATTGTGACGATGAAGGTGGTCTGGCTGGTGCTTTGGCTCCGGTCCAGACCGAAAAAATTAAGC
>JANMBW010000429.1:0-3474 GCA_031360565.1 Polaromonas sp. | reverse complement strand
GCAAGCTGTGGACTTACATCAAGTCCAAAGGTTTGCAGGACAAGGTCAACAAACGCATGATCAACGCTGACGACAAGCTCAAAGCAGTCTTTGGCAAGCCGCAGGTATCGATGTTTGAGATGGCTGGCCTGATCGGCAAGCACGTCAAATAATCAGCCCGCGCTGATGTTAAAAGGCCGGTCTTGACCGGCTTTTTTTATTTTTTAGATACAAAATAGCGCGCTAGCCCAGTCGTTTTGCGCGTCGATCGCTATTTTATTGATAGCGCCTATGAAGCAGCCAGGAGCCCTTGACGGGTGATAGCCGACAAGGTCGTGCGCGTGGTGATGACTTCTGGGTCGAGCATGACCTCAATCAGCGTGCCTTCTGGACGCGCCAACGCAGCCATCAGTTCCGCTTCGAACTCCTCTGTGCGCGTGATGCGCTCGCCAGCGTAGCCATAAGCCCGCGCCAGCGCTGCAAAGTCCGGATTGTGAAGCTGCGAGCCACTCACATGCTCCGGATAAGCCCTTTCCTGATGCATGCGTATCGTTCCATACATGCCATTGTTCAGCAGTACCACAATGGTTTTTGCGCCATGTTGAGCCGCGGTGGCCAGTTCCTGGCCGGTCATCAAAAAATCACCATCGCCGGCCATCGTGAGTACCACCCGCCCGGTGGTGATCGCTGCGGCAATGCCTGCAGGCACGCCGTACCCCATTGCCCCTCCGGTCGGCGCCAGCTGGGTTTTGTGGCCCTTGGCCAGTCCGTGATGCTTGAAAAACCGGTGCATCCAGCTGGCAAAATTTCCGGCGCCATTGGTTAGCACGGCATCCTGCGGCAGATGCTTTTGCAACAGCGCGACGATAGCCGGCATGTCGATGTCGCCGGGCAAGGCCTGCGGCTGCAGATTGGCCAGGTAATCTGCATGGGCAGTTTCAGCCCAATCCAGCCAAGGCACTGTCGCTGGCGCTACCAGAACCTCCAGGGAGCGCGCGGCCGCGCTCATGGTGGCCTGTATCGCCAGGTCGGCCTGGTAAACACGGTTAAGTTCCTCAGCACTGCTGTGAATGTGCACCAGCGCTTGCCTGGGCGTCGGTGCCTCCAGCAGCGTGTAGTTACCCGTGGTGATTTCACCAAGCCGCGGGCCGATCGCGATGATCAGGTCACTGGCCTTGATACGCTCGGCCAGTTTGGGGTTCAGACCAATGCCGACGTCGCCTGCATACAGCCGATGATGGTTGTCAAAGGTATCCTGAAAGCGAAAAGCATTGCAAACCGGCAGCTGCCAGTTTTCGGCAAACCGTTGCAGTGCCTGAGCCGCTTGTGGGGTCCAGCCCCCGCCGCCGCAAATCACCAGTGGGCGCTTCGATTTCAATAGCATCTCACGCAGCATTTGCAAGGAGGCTGGCGCGCTCCATGCTTCAACCGCTGCGACCCGCGGCAAGGGTTGGGCTGCCGTCATTTGCGTCAACATGTCTTCGGGCAAGACCAGCACCACGGGACCCGGCCTGCCGTTGATGGCGGTGGCAAAAGCCCGCGCCACGTATTCCGGGATGCGGTCAGCATGGTCGATTCGCTCCACGCGCTTGGCCATCCCCTTGGTGTTGGGGCCGAAAAAACTCAGATAGTCGACTTCCTGAAAGGCTTCGCGGTCGCGGCAATCGCTTGCCACATCGCCCACCAGCAGCACCATAGGCGTTGAATCCTGGAAGGCCGTGTGGACCCCAATCGAGGCGTTGGTCGCACCCGGTCCGCGCGTGACCATACACACCCCTGGCCGCCCAGTCAGCTTGCCGTGGGCCTCCGCCATAAAGGCCGCACCGCCTTCCTGCCGGCAGGTGATGAATTGAATCTGCTCCCGGCGGGCATACAGCCCATCGAGCACCGCCAGATAGCTCTCACCAGGCACCCCGAACGCATGGGTAACGCCCTGGGCCAGGAGGCAGTCAACGAGCAGGTGGCCGGCGAGTTGTGGAATCATCGGCCTATTGTGCCGTGCCCCGCCAGAGAGGGAAGGCCGGCTCTGGCAGGTGGGGTGCCCAGCCGTACGCGTGAGTCCAGCCGATTATTCGGCTATTCGGGTGTGCTGCTGTCCGCGTCAGCGCCGCCGGCAGCCAGTGCCTGGAAGGCCAGTTCTTCATCACTCAAGGGTGGTGCGTCTTCCAGCGCGGCCAATTCTTCGAGAAATTCCGGCGTGGGCGACTCGTGACCCAGCAGCACTTCTTCCAGCTTTTGCACACCGGTTTCGACATGCACCGACGGAGAATGCAACTCGGTGGGGGGGACCGGAAATTTCTCGCCCAGTTCGAATTTCAGCGCCTCGGCCTTTTCATCGATCCAGTGGCTGAAGGCGCCCTCTTTTGGCTCGTTGGAAATACTCATATGGCCTCCTTGATGACAATCGGCAAAGCGCTGAAACCGCAGACAGGTCCATTATGAAACGTGGCCCTCAGCAGGTAAAACGGGTAAACACTGAAGCGCTGGCGAGCTGCTCAGGCTGCAGAAAGCGTATTCCTTCGTACGCGTTCAACTTTAAACACCCCCAGAACCAAAACGCCTTGCATCAGCGCCAGACTCAGCAACACGACGCGGTAAGCGCCCTGGTCCATCAAGGCACCAAAAATTAGCGGCGAGACGGCCTGCCCGATGTCCAGACCCGCGTAGACCACGCCATAAACCCGGCCGCTGGCATTGTCGGGCGTGGCGCGTTTGATCAGCAGGTCGCGGGAGGGTCCGGCAATGCCGGTGGCCGCACCCATCAAACCGAATAGCGCCGGCACCCAGACGCTGGCCATATGCCCCAGCGCCAGATACAGCGAAGCCATGGCGGCCACGCCAAAACCAATAGCTACCACCCGTTCGCAGCGCTCCGGCCTGGCCGCCAAAAAGCCGCCCAGCACCATGCCGCTGGCACTGCTAAGCATGTACACCGTGAGACACCAGGCCACCAGCGACAGCGGCACTGCATGCAACTGACGCGCTGCCTCGGGTGCAAAGGCCTGTACCACCCCGAGAATGATGGCGTACCAAAAGAAAAAGCCAAAGCACATCCAGAGCGCAGGAAGGCGCAAAAAGTCAAAATTACCCGGCCCGCTGCCGCCACTGACCACGGGCCTCAAAGCAGGCGGCGGCACGGCCAGTCGCTTGCGGTAGCAGGCCAGCACGGCCAGCACGCCAAATGCCAGCAGGCCAGCGGCCATCAGCGCCACCCGCCAGGAGTAGGCCACTGTCAGGGGCAGCAGCAGAGCCGGAGCCAATGCCCAACCGAGGCTGCCAGTGATACCGTGCACGCTGTAAGCATGGCCCAAGCGCGGCGCGCTGACCCGGCGGTTGAGCAGCGTGTAATTGACCGGATGAAATACGCCATTGCCCAGTCCGCCCACCACGGCAAACCCGGCCAGCATCCAGTAACTTGTGCTCCAGGCATACCCGAAAGCAGCCAGGCCGATCAGCGCCAGGCCACTGAACATCACCGGCAGCGGACCGAGACGG
>JANMBW010000422.1:0-2893 GCA_031360565.1 Polaromonas sp. | reverse complement strand
TACTGGGCGCGGACAGTGAAGCCACCGCCGAAGTTCGGGCTGATGTAGGTGATGTTGTTAGCACGGGTGCCACCAACGATGGTTTGGCCGAACTGGTGAGCACGGTCAGCACCGGGAACGCCTTCAGCGCCGATGTTGTAGCCCGACAGCGTGGAAATCTCGTACACGATGTTGTACTGGTAACCAATGTTGAAGGTACCCAGGGTTGCGCTGGAGAGTCCAACGTAACTCTGGCGGTTTGTGTTAGTAGGGGCAAGTCTCGTACCAAAGGAACTTCTGTAACTTGCAGGCACGCCTGCGGTTGTAGAGTCAATGGTGTTGAAAGGAATAGGCTGAAGAGAACCGCCCGAACGCTGGAAAATGTCGTTGCTGGTTGGGCTGAAAGCCTGTTCGATCACGAAGTTGGCTTTTAGGCCGCCGCCGAGGTCTTCCGTACCGCGGAAACCGATGCGGTTACCAGCGTTTTGACCATCGATCAAGCCGCGGCTACGCAGTGAAGTCAGGCCGTCGCGCGTTTCAGTTTTGGAAGAGGCATAGCCAACGTCGATCAAACCGTACAGGGTCACGGATGACTGGGCAGAAGCTGCGCTCACAGCTGCAAGTGCAGCCACAGCAATCAGGGATTTTTTCATTTGAGGGTTTCTCCAAGGTTAAACATAGGGCTCCAGGATTTGGATCCCCGGGCCAACCTCCGTTTAGGAAGTTGTTTGTATTGAACCAGACGGAGCGCCCCGCGGCAAAGAAAATGGTGATAAATGCCCGGTAAAAAGGCCATTCCGTTGCACTCATGCAACAAATTAAACCCGACCGTGGAACACACGCCACAAACTGGTTTTAGCCAGCGCTAGCGCTGCTTCAGAGGCTAGGCGCTAGACTGGCGATTTTCCACTGCCAAGGAGGTCTCCATGGATGTCATGATCAAAGCTGCAGACCATGCCCTGCGCACGCTGTTTGCCACCCCCCGGGCCAGCCGGCCCTGCCCGACTGTCTCTGGCCAAAGCACCGAACTCAACAGCACGGACAAAGCCTTGGCCGGTGCGTTAATGCGGGTCAACCATGTGGGTGAAGTATGTGCCCAGGCGCTGTATGCGGCGCAGGCCTTGAGCACGCGGGACCCGGCATTGCGCCAGCACTTTGTCGCGGCCAGTCGTGAAGAAGGCGACCACCTCGCATGGACTCGCCAGCGCCTGGATGAACTCGGTGCTCGGCCCTCCCTGCTCAATCCGCTGTGGTACGCCGGTGCTTTTGGATTGGGCCTTCTCGCGGGGCGTCTGGGCGACCGGGTGAGCCTGGGCTTTGTGGTTGAGACAGAGCGGCAGGTTGAGGCACATCTGGCAACCCATCTTGAAAAACTGCCGCAAGGCGACCACGAATCGCGTGCCATCGTGGCGCAAATGCGAGACGATGAGGCGCGTCATGCCGCAGAGGCCGACAACGCCGGCGCAGCATCACTGCCCCTGCCGGTCCGATCGCTGATGGGTGCTGCGGCCAAAGTCATGACCACAACTGCGCATTACATCTGACTTAACCTAAAAACGGGCGATCACTCCGGCGCAGTGGGTAGCTCAGACTTCGAGCACTTCAAAACTGGTGGTGATGGCTGCCGTCTTGCCCAGCATGATGGTCGCCGAGCAGTACTTGTCGTGGCTCATGGCAATGGCGCGTTCCACCGCGCCAGCCGCCAGCGCTTTGCCTGTGACCACAAAATGCATATGAATGGCGGTGAACACCTTGGGGTCTGTTGCCGCTCTTTCAGACGTCAGCTTGACTGTGCAGCCGCGCACGTCATGTCGGCCCCGTTTAAGGATCAAGACTACGTCATAGGCCGTGCAGCCACCGGTTCCTGCGAGTACGGTTTCCATCGGACGAGGCGCCAGATTGGCGCCGCCGTTGTCAGGCTTGGCGGCATCCGGCGCGCCGTCCATCACCAGCGTATGACCACTGCCGGTTTGCGCGACAAACATCATGGCCGAGCCGGGGCTAATGGCTGATTCCGCTGCTACCCCCCCTTCACTCATGGCGGGGTTTCCGGTCCAACTGACTGTGCATTCCATAAGCGCTGATCCTCGAGCAAAAAAGGGTTCTGTCTGGCTAAATCAAAAAGATGCAAAAAATATCCGCGGAAGTGTCTAGTTTTCACGACAAACCCATGTTGCGCTGCAGCACGTCACGTTAAACTGGAGCCATCGCGGAAACCACAGCAGATTGTATTTCCGCCCCGGTTGTCTCCTCCACCTCCTCAAAGGGTGGATTTACAGGCCCAGACTGCAAAGTCTGGGCCTTTTTTCTTGGCCCTATGATTCGGCAATATCGAGAACTTATGCCGTCTTCCACCCGCCCCACTCGTCAATCAGCCGCCAGCAAGGGGCTGCAGCCTGCCGATTACCTGAAAAAAATTCTCACGGCGCGCGTTTATGACGTGGCGCTTGAATCGGCGCTGGAACCAGCCAAAAACCTGAGTCTGCGCCTGAACAACACGGTGCTTTTGAAGCGCGAGGACCAGCAACCGGTGTTCAGCTTCAAACTGCGCGGGGCGTACAACAAAATGGCGCACTTGAGTGCCGCCCAGCTCAAAAAAGGCGTGATATGCGCTTCGGCAGGCAACCACGCACAGGGGGTGGCCATGAGCGCGCAAAAGCTGGGTACCCGCGCTGTGATTGTTATGCCCACCACCACGCCGCAAGTCAAGATCGATGCGGTGCGGGCCTGGGGGGCGCAGGCAGTCGAGGTGGTGCTGCACGGTGACAGCTATTCGGACGCCCACGCCCACGCCCTGCTGCTGGAAAAAAGACGTGGCCTGAGCTTTGTGCATCCATTTGACGACCCCGACGTGATTGCCGGCCAGGGCACGATTGCAATGGAAATGTTGCGGCAACTGCAAACTCTGAGTTCC
>JANMBW010000420.1:0-1735 GCA_031360565.1 Polaromonas sp. | reverse complement strand
CAACTTGGCAATCCCGGTGTTGCCGGTCGCGCCCGGGATGTTGGTCACCTTGACCGATGCTGGCAGCAGCCCGACCAGCAGTTTTGCGCTTTCGCGCGCCAACTGGTCCGCGCCACCGCCGGTGCCAAACGGGACGATCAGTTCCACGGCCGACGCACCGGACTTGTCTTGAGCCAGCGCTGAAGATGTCGCAAGCCCTGCAAGCGCCGCGACCGACACGCACAAAGCGGACGCTAGCTGTCTGGATGTAAACCTGGGTGTCATGCCCTTCTCCTTTTAATCACTGATTGCAAAAATAAACATTTCGTTTCAAGCTGACCCATCAGCACTGCATGCACGGTAGCTTTCCAACTGCGAGCTGGCTATCCTCCAAACGGGGGATATAACAAGGTTACAAAAAGAGCCGGTTCTCCAGCCACTCAGTGGCGTGGCCTGAACCTGCTTTTTTGGCGGCGAGCATGGGAGGGATCAGAAATGATGAAGATGCGGGGGAAATGGCCAGTCTTCGCCAGACATGTTGACTGGGGTTGCCGTCCCGGGTCCTCATGCCGCACATCCTTCAGGCTGTTGAAAAGATCGTGATGTCTGACCGCGCGCGTTTTGCGTGGAGCCATCAGCAGGACTCAAACAATCCAGTGCGTGGCGATTTCCAGCACCACCCAGACCACCTTGAAAGACCACACGCAGGCGATCTACCGCAAATTGGGCATTCGCAAGCGCGAAGAGCTGCTGCGCCTGGTTCTGTCGTGAAGTGGCAGCGTTGCCAGCCAGCGGAAGGCTCGGAAATCTAGGCAAAGACGCCGGCCGTGTCCTGCATGCGCGCCGACACTTCACCCAGGTGGTGCAGGCTGTCGCCAAAAGTCATTTCGAGTTGCGTTAGCTTTTTGAAATAATGGCTGACGATGTACTCGTCTGTCACGCCTATTCCGCCATGCAGTTGCACCGCCTGCTGGCCGACAAAGCGCATCGATTGCCCGAGCTGGTATTTGGCGCGGGCCATGGCGGCACGGCGTTCAGGTGCTGGCGCGTTGAGCTTGAGTGAGGCGTAATAGCTCATCGAGCGCGCCAGCTCCAGCTGCATTTTCATGTCGGCCACCCGGTGGCGCAGCGCCTGAAAGCTGCTGATGGCCACGCCGAATTGTTTGCGGGTGTTCATGTACTCGACCGTGATAGCCAGCGTTTGATCCATCACGCCGACAGCTTCGGCGCAGCTGGCGGCGATGCCGATGTCGATCGCGTGGGTCAATGCCGTCAGGCCATCTTTGGTAATCAGAACGGCGGGCGCATCGGCGAGCGTCACTTCGGCCGCGCGGGCGCCGTCCTGCAGCAGGTAACCGCGGCTGCTGACACTGGCCGCTGTGCGCTCCGCCCAAAACAGCGCCAGGCTGCCTTGGACCAGCGCAGGAACGATGAAGGCATCCGCATGGTCACCTGCCGGTACTATGCTTTTTGTAGCATTCAAGGTCCATTTTTCGCCCGATAGAGTTGCTTTGGCTTCACATTTATCAAGCTGGTAGCGGGCATTGCGTTCCTGGTAAGCCAATACCGCCAAAAAATCGCCAGCAGCGAGTTTGGGCAAGCAGTGAGACTTGAGGGCATCTGGCGCATAAGCCGACAACACTGCTGTGGTCATCAAGGTCTGCACCAAGGGTTCCAGCACCATGCCCCGTCCCAGCTCTTCCATGATGACCATGGCTTCAATCGGGCCCATGCCCAGACCGCCATCGGCCTCGTT
>JANMBW010000416.1:0-2029 GCA_031360565.1 Polaromonas sp. | reverse complement strand
CACTGGGCGGTAGAGGACTGTGGACGCGTGATCAACCCCATGCTGGTCGACGAGCAGATACGCGGTGCCATCGTGCAGGGCATAGGCGGCGCGCTGTTCGAAGAGTGTCTGTATGACGCGGCCGGCTTGCTGCAAAACGGAAGTATGGCGGACTACCTGGTCCCCATGGCTGGCGAAATGCCGGATATTGATATCGCACACATCGAAACGCCAACGCGCAGTTCGGTACTCGGAGCCAAAGGCGCAGGGGAGGCCGGTACGGCGGGCGCACCCGGAGCAGTCGTCAACGCCATCAACGACGCACTACGCCCACTGGGCGCTCAGGTGTGGTCACAGCCCGTGACGCCTGAAAAAATAATGCGCGCGCTCGGCCACCTCTAGCCGCGCCTATTCATCGGCCCAACTGTTGGCAAACTTGTGCCCTCAAGTGTCCTGCGGTGTGGCAAGCCGATTGGCCTGCACCTTGTCGATGCGTTTGCCGTCGAGGTCGACGACTTCAAACTTCCAGCCTGCACAGTCGACCTGCTCGCCGACCGTCATCAGGCGACCAGACACACTCTGAAGCAGCCCCGCCACGGTGTTGTATCGACCGCGGCCCTCATCAGGCAGGTCTCGAATGTCCAGACGAGCCTTGAGTTCCGACACCGGCATCACACCATCGATCAGCCAGCTGCCATCATCGCGCTGCGTGGCCCAGGCATCTACTTTGGCACCGGGTTGCAATTCACCCGTGATGGCCTCGAGCATGTCCATCGGAGTCATCAGACCTTGCACCACCCCGTATTCGTCGACCACAAAAACGATACGTGTGGAACGCGCCCGAAACTGCTCCAGCAGCTCCATGCCAGTCAAGGTTTCGGGCACGAAAACCGCCGGCACTGCATACGCACCAATACGGTCCGACATGATGGTTTGCGTCTGGCCATGCGATGCCAGCAGCTTAGCAACATTGACCGCGCCGACCACGTCATCCAGGCCGCCCCGGCAAACGGGGTACCACGAGTGGCCGGTAGCACCGGCTTTTTCAATTGCCTGGGCCAGCGTGTCCGAGGCGTCCAGCCACGCGATTTCGGATCGCGGAAGCATCAACGAGGTCAACAAGCGGTCGTCAAGCAAAAAAACGTTTTGCACCATCTGGTGCTCGTGCTCCTCGATCAGGCCGGCATCAACGCCCTCTTCCAGGCTGGCAGTAATTTCTTCCTCCGTCACAGGCCGTTCCGCTGTGTTGTCCACGCGCAGAAGCTTGAGAACGGCGTGGGTGCTAACCGACAACAGCTTGACAAACGGTTTGGTCACAGTGGCGACCCACATCATGGGCCGCGCCACCAAACGTGCCACGGTCTCGGGATAGAGCTGGCCAATGCGCTTGGGCACCAGCTCGCCAAACACAATCGTGATGAAGGTGATCACGGCCACTACCAGGGCGGTTGCAGAAATTTCGGCAGCACGAATGGAGATCCCCAAGCTCTGAAACCAGGTTGCCAAGCCGGCGCTAAACGCGGCCTCACCAACGATGGCATTGACCATTCCGATCGACGTGATGCCCACCTGTACAGACGACAAAAACTGTGTCGGGTTGTCCATCAACCCCAACGCAGATCGAGCGCCCTTGTCGCCGGATTCCGCCATAGCCGTCAGGCGTGCCTTGCGACTCGAAGCCAAGGCCATCTCGGACAGCGCAAACACGCCATTGAGCAGCGTTAAAAAAGCAATCAGCAGGAAGTCCATGAATCAGAAAAATAAAACCGCGGGTGCACAATCCAGACATGTCACTTTACTTGATCGGGGATCTGCAGGGCTGCTTCACACCGTTTAAGCGTTTACTCGATAAAGTTGATTTTTCGCCCAGTCGCGACACCCTCTTTCTGATGGGTGACTTGGTCAATCGTGGACCTGATTCCTTAAAAGTGCTACAGCACCTGATGGCACTTGGCAATGCCGCGCAGGCCGTGTTGGGAAACCACGATTTGCACCTGCTGGCAGTCTGGCACGGCGTCAGGCGATCGGGCCGCAAAGACACGCTGCACGG
>JANMBW010000346.1:0-5545 GCA_031360565.1 Polaromonas sp. | reverse complement strand
GCTGAACTACCTGCAAGACGGCATGGAGCTGGAAGTGGTGTTTTACGAAGGCAAGGCGATTTCGGTCGAACTGCCGACCAGCGTGAACCGCGAGATCACCTGGACCGAACCTGCCGTCAAGGGCGACACCTCGGGCAAGGTTCTCAAGCCTGCCAAAATCGCCACGGGTTTTGAAATTGGCGTGCCGATTTTTGTGGCCCAGGGTGATGTGGTGGAAATCGACACGCGGACCGGCGAATACCGCAAACGGGTCTAAGGCAGGTCAGGCGGCTTCGCACCGTCAACTTTCCAGAACAGGCTCCTTTCGGAGCCTTTTTTTATCGTGCCGACGGGGCTCTGCAGCAGGCCATCCCAAGCGGATGTGGGATGGTTCACAATTCCGCATGGACCAAACTCAAGACCTTTCAGCCAGCCGACTCGCCCACGCATGGGCCGAGTTGCAAGCCCACGCCGGCGATGCCACGCCACTTGAAAGTGATGCCTACAGACTGGCTTTTGCCGATCCGGAATTTTTACTGCGGCGTGAAACGCGTGGCATTCGCTTCCAGCTGGAAATGCTCAAACCTGACCTGGGACAGCAGGAGCAAGGCATTGAAAACACCATTGTGGTCTTTGGTAGCGCCCGCTTTCCTGCGCCGGAGCAGGCCAGTGTGGCACTGGCGGCGGCAGAGTCCAATTTGGCCAAAATAAGCGTCGAGCACGAAGGCGACCAGCAAAAAGCGTCAGACTTGCAGGCGGCCCGAGATGCCCTAGCGGTCGCCATGCGCCACGTGCGCAACGCCCACTTTTATGAGCAGGCCCGTCTGTTTGCGCGGATGGTGGCAACCCACAGCAAGGACAAGCCACCGCGCGAGCAACTGTTCATCTGTACGGGTGGCGGCCCCGGCATCATGGAAGCCGCCAACCGGGGTGCGCAGGAGATGGGCGTTCCGACCGTCGGTCTCAACATTGTGTTGCCGCATGAACAGTCGGGCAATCCTTACGTCTCACCGTCACTCAATTTCAAGTTTCATTACTTTGCATTGAGAAAAATGCATTTCATGATGCGCGCCAAGGCATTGGTCGCATTTCCGGGCGGTTTCGGAACGCTGGATGAATTGTTTGAAGTCATCACCCTGGTACAAACCGGCAAATCCAAGCCTGTGCCAATTATTCTTTTCGGTACTGAATACTGGAAGCGACTAATTGATTTTGACGTGCTGATCGAGGAAGGAACCATTTCACCGGACGATCTCAAGCTGTTTGAATATGTCGATGATCCACAGGTAGCCTGGGACCAGATTCGCACCTTCTACAAACTCTAGCTCAGCCAGTTAAACCTCAGCGATCCGGCGCTTCCAGGCTGTCTTTGAGCAGCCACGCCGCCCGAGAACCCAGTCCTACCGCCAGACCGGTCAGCCAAAAGACCGCAGCGATCCCGATCACTGCGCCGGCTGAACCAAACAGTATGGGCATGACCACACTGGAAGCATTGATCGCCATCAGGCGCAGTCCCAACGCCTCCCCGTGGCGGGCTTCCGGTGTGATCTGATGCAGCAGGCTCATGATCATGGGTTGCACCGTTCCCAGCGCAACACCCAGCAGCAAGGAGCACAGGCCCATGGTCCAGGCCGAAGTCATAAAGGGGTAGGCAGCAAACAGCACGGCCGTGCTGAGCATCGCCGCGGCCAACACCCGCCACTCGCTGACCCGCGCGGCCACCAGTGGCAGCAGCATCCGAACCAGCGTGGCAGCGACCGCAAATGCACCCAGGATCGAGCCAATCACCGATGCGCTCAGACCCCGCTCGAATCCCAGCACCGGGACCACAAAGGTGTGGACGTCCCAGCACGATGCCAAAAACCAGTTCACCAGCATCAATCTGCGAAACATGGGCTCGCGTAGCAAGTCCCAGGTCGCGGGTCGCTGGCTGGCATGTTTCACCTCGAGCGGTGGCAGCTCCCGGGTAGGCCGCACCAGCAACCAGCTGGCCAGCGGCAACAGCGCCATCAAGGCAAACGCCATGCGGTAGCCCATCATGCTTGCAGGCACCGGGCCGGCATGGTCAATCAGCAAGCCGGCCGAAAGTGGTCCGAGAAAATTGGAGACCGCCGGCCCAATCGACAGCCAGCTGAACACCTGCCGGAGTTGCTGGCCACCGCTGGCAGCCCGACCGACATGGCGCTGCAGCGAGATCACCGCCGCGCCGCTTGCGCCACCGGTCAGCAAGGCGGACAAACACAAGACCGGGAACACTGGAAACGCCGCCGCGACACCGGCTCCGGCCATTGCCGCCAGCACGCTGTAGGCGATGGGCCGCCGCAAACCATGCCGATCGGCATAACGTCCGGCTGGAAGCGCCAGAAAAACCTGGGTGAGGGCAAACAGGGCCAGCAGTACACCGACGGCTGCCGGACTGTAGCCTTGACTCAGGGCTAGCAGCGGTGTCGCCATCCTGAGCCCCGTCATGCAGGCATGCAGGCAGATCTGGGCAAGAATCAGTCGCGCCAGCTCAGGCGTCAAGTCTCTTCCAGTTCTTTATCAGGGGGAATCAGGCGCGCCGAATCGGTCTCGGGCAAGGCCTCCACATTGCGCAGCGCCTTGCCCATCACACGGCTGCGCTGTTCGGCACCCTCCAGCGACTTGAGCACGGTTTCTGTCTGCGTCTTCACCTTGCTCAGCACCTCACCGAACTTGCCAAATTCCGTCTTGACTGCGCCCAACACTTGCCAGACCTCGCTGGAGCGCTTTTCAAGCGCCAGGGTCCGGAATCCCATTTGCAGGGAGTTGAGCATGGCCAGTAGCGTGGTCGGTCCGGCCAGCGTGATGCGATGGTCACGCTGCAGGCTTTCCATCAAGCCAGGACGACGCAGCACTTCGGCGTACAGACCTTCTGTGGGCAAAAACAAAATCGCGAAATCGGTGGTGTGCGGCGGCGCGATGTACTTTTCAGACATCGATTTGGCCTCCATGCGAATGCGTGACTCCAGCGCCCTGCCGGCCAGGTCGGCACCGGCTGCGTCGGCACGCTGCTGGGCATCAAGCAGCCGTTCGTAGTCGTCACTTGGAAATTTCGCGTCAATCGGCAACCACCGGGGCGAGCCGTAAACAGAGCGGCCTGGCTGTTTGACAGAAAACTCGACCGGGTTTTTGCTGCCCGGTCGCGTCACCACCTGCGCCGCGTACTGATCTACCGTGAACACCTGCTCCAGCAATGCCGACAGTTGTGCTTCACCGAAAATGCCGCGTGTTTTCACATTGGTAAGCAAGTGCTTGAGGTCACCCACGCCCTGCGCCAGCGTTTGCATCTCGCCCAGGCCTTTGTGCACCTGTTCCAGTCGATCGGCCACTTGCTTGAAACTCTCTCCCAGGCGTGTCTCCAGAGTGGTCTGCAACTTTTCATCCACGGTTTTGCGCATCTCGTCGAGCTTGGCCGAGTTGGTTTGCTGCAGTTGCGCCAACTGCTTTTCAAGGGTCTCACGCACTTCACTCATGCGCCGCGCGTTCGACTCGCTGACCGATTGGAGTTGGGTAGTCAGGGTATCGGACAAAGTCTTTTGCAGCAAAGTGAGCTGCTGCGAAAAAGCATCGATCTGGGTGTTCTGGGTTCGGATCGCCTCCCCGCTCTGCTGCACAAGCGTTTGCTGGAAGGTGGCAAAGGTGGTAGCCAGTTCCTGCCGGCTGGCACGGCCGTTCTCGCTGATGTCGCGGCGCAGTTCGCGCTCCAGCCGGTCGTGGCCTGAACCGATGGTGGCCATCAATTCGACACGGCCAGCGTCATCGACCGGGGGCTTGCGCCAGACCAGCCACGCCACCAACAACAGATTGCCACACAGCAGCACCAGCACCGTCAGCAAGACCCAATATTCCATACCTTGGTTACCTCAAAACCCTATTGCTCCTTATTTTGTAGCTACCGCTTCAGCGTTCAAGGGGGTTAGCGGCTTATTTCCACTAAAAAAGGCAATCAGGTTGTCAGCCGCCAGATTGGCCATGGCCAGCCGGGTTGGAATGGTCGCGCTGGCAATGTGGGGGGTCAGCACCACATTGGGAACGGTGAGCAGATCAGGGTGAACCTTGGGCTCCCCTTCAAACACGTCCAGTCCCGCCGCGGCAATGCGCTTATCCCGCAGCGCGACGGCGAGTGCCGCATCATCGACAATGCCGCCGCGTGCAATATTGATGAGCGTCGCGGTCGGCTTCATCTTCGCCAGCTCGGCAGCGCCAATGGTGTGGTGCGACGCCGCTGAGTAAGGCAAGGCCAGCACCACATGGTCGGCGGTGGCGAGCAGTTCGTCCTTGCTCACCAAAGTAGCCTTGCACTCGGATTCCAGCGCGGCATCCAGACGCGACCGGTTGTGATAAACCACCTTCATGTCAAAACCCAACGCGCCGCGCTTGGCAATGCCCTGACCGATACGGCCCATGCCCAGAATGCCCAGGGTGGAGCCATGAACGTCAGAACCGGCGAACATGTCGAAACTCCATTTGTTCCATTTTCCGGCACGCAGAAAATGCTCGCTTTCGGTCACGCGGCGGGCCGTCGCCATCAAAAGGGCAAAGGCGAAATCAGCGGTGGTCTCAGTCAATACATCGGGCGCATTGGTAGCCAGCACCCCCGCTTTGCTCATGGCGTCGATGTCAAAGTTGTTGTAGCCGACCGCCATGTTGGCGCAGATTTTGAGCAGCGGACAAGCTGCCAGCACCTCCGCATCAATGCGGTCGCCGCCGGTTGTGAACACGCCGTGCTTGTCGCGCAGGCGCTCGGTGAGCTCTGCCTTGGACCAGACCTCGTCTGTGCGGTTGGCTTCCACCTCGAAGTGCTGCTCCAGCCGGGCGATGACTTCTGGAAACACTGCTCGTGCGATCAAAATTTTAGGTTTGCTCATAAGATTCCCTTTCTTCGTTCTTGAGTTAGTTGATGAAGTTACTTGCTTGACTTGATTGACGGGGTGATTGGTTGAATGGTTGAAGGGTTGATTGACCTGATCCGATTCAGCTGCTCGCGCTAAACCACACCCAGGTCATGATGGTGAAAAGGGGAAGCAAAATCGCACCCGACCAGGCCATGTAGCCCAGGAAACTGGGCATGACCACGCCCTGCTCTTCGGCCACGGCCTTCACCATCAAATTAGGCGCATTGCCAATGTAAGAATTGGCGCCCATGAACACCGCACCCGCCGAGATGGCGGCGAGGATGGGCGCCAAGGCGGTCATCAGAACGCCTGGATCGCCGCCTGCAGCATTGAAGAAAACCAGGTAGGTCGGCGCGTTGTCGAGAAAAGAAGTTACCAAGCCCGTAGCCCAGAAATACAGGGTCACATTCGGCTGCCCATCTGGCCCGACAAGCGCTGCGAGCATCGGCGCAAACGGCCCGTTTGGACCAGCTTTCAGCATGGCGATAACCGGAATGAGCGTCAAAAAAATGCCTGCAAAAAGTATGGCAACTTCCCGCATCGGCCCCCATGAAAAGCCATTGTCACGATGCACCTGTGCGGGTGTCAGTCCTATTGAAATCAATATCACACTGAGCAGCCCGA
Organism: Polaromonas sp.; assembly: GCA_031360565.1. Lineage (GTDB taxonomy): Bacteria > Pseudomonadota > Gammaproteobacteria > Burkholderiales > Burkholderiaceae_C > Polaromonas. Next base: position 26 of record JANMBW010000346.1, on the reverse strand, counting down.
TGTCGCGCACCAGGGCAGGCAGCGCG
>JANMBW010000401.1:0-3251 GCA_031360565.1 Polaromonas sp. | reverse complement strand
GGCTCGGTGGGCGCAATGCGCAGTCCACCTACCTGGCCCGGCGTGATGCTTTGCAAGGGACCAAATGGAATCAGCGATGGAATGGTTTTTCCGGCGGCAGACTCGCTGGTCAATACCGGATCAGCTGGAACCAGCGGGCTGGTCGGCGCTGCGGGCTGGCTGGCGCAACCGACAAGCAGTGCGGCGTATAACAAGAGAGGCAGAACGAACAGGGGCGACCTGAGTCGGTGAAGGGTAGCGTGAGGCGGGCGATTTGTCGTCATGTAAATTGGTTTTTCCACTGCCGGATGGCGGCAAAGTCGGAGATGTCATCGTGTGCCAGGGCATCAAAATGCCGCGCGGCAGATCGGACTGGCTCTTGTCGGGTGCGCAAGAAAGGATTGATCAGCAGCTCGGTTGCGATAGAGGTCGGCAGGGTGGGGCGGCCGGCCTGACGGGCTTGCACACACTGCGACTGGTAGGCGGCCAGCTCGGCATTTTCAGGCTCAACCGCCAGGGCAAAGCGCAGGTTGCTGAGGGTGTACTCATGGGTGCAGCAAACGCAGGTCTCGGCTGGAAGCCCTGCCAGCTTGTCGAGTGAGGCCAGCATCTGTGCGGGTGTGCCTTCAAACAGGCGCCCGCAGCCACCCGAAAAAAGCGTGTCTCCGCAAAACAGCAAGGGTTTGCCGTTGACTTCAGCGCAGTAAAAAGCAATGTGACCTGCGGTGTGACCCGGCACATCCAGCACTTCAAAATTCAAGTCCAGGGCAGAGACCGTATCGCCCTCGCGTAGCGGGGTGCTGGGAGCGGGAATGCGCTCATTGGCAGGTCCATAGACTTTCGCGCCGGTGGCATCTCGCAAGATATCGACGCCACCAATATGGTCCGCATGGTGATGGGTGACTAGAATTGATTCCAGCCGCAAGGCATGTTGTGCCAGCACCTGCAGCACCGGCGCCGCATCGCCAGGGTCGACCACCAGTGCACGCTCGCCATCATGCAGCAACCACAAATAGTTGTCGGCAAACGCAGGGATGGGAATTAAATGCAACATGCAATGGACTAGATGAACGCTTCGATTATAAGTTTGACGGACTGGCTTCAAACTCCACCTGGCACCTATATGCTGGACTGGGAACAAGCGCAATTTGACCAGGCCGTGAGCGATATTTTCGGTTATCACGCGTTACAGCTCGGACTGCCTGAGCTGGACACCCTCAGAAGCAATCGCATGCCGCATCGCTGGTTGGCGCCTCAAGTGATGGCGCCTTGGAACGCAGCTTGTCGCGATAGGGCAGATAGCGATCCGGCCTCTTCCGGGCAGGTTGTTTCTCCGACCCGCCAGCTGCCAACGAGTTCCCCAATGCGCCCAGCTTTCATCACCGATTCAAGCGCCTTGCCTTTTTCTGCAAACAGTCTGGACCTGGTGGTGCTGCCGCATACGCTGGAGATCAGCAACGACCCGCATGCCACCCTGCGCGAGGTGGAGCGGGTATTGGTTCCCGAAGGCCGCGTGGTCATTTGTGGCTTGAACCCGGCCAGTTTGTGGGGCCTGCGTCAGCGTCGGGGTCATGTGTTTCAGCGACTCGGCTATGGCGATCTTTTCCTGCCGCAGTCAGGGGATTTCATTGGTTACTGGCGTTTGCGTGACTGGCTGCGGCTGTTGAACTTCGAGGTAGAGTCGGGCAGTTTTGGTTGCTATCGACCCGCACTGACCAGCCAGAAGTGGTTGTCGCGATTTGACTGGATGGACAGGGCGGGCAGCCGATGGTGGCCGATTTTCGGCGCGGTCTATTTCCTGGTTGCCGTCAAACGGGTGCGCGGCGTCAGGTTGCTGGAGCCTGCCTGGAAATCTCGCAAGGCGCTGGCGGCGGCGCCGGCCGCTGTCGCCAACAAAGAGCCTGCAAGCCGTCGCGGGCCCCAGATCTGATGCCTTCTTCACCACTGTCCATGACCCATTTACTAGAAACTGCCCCATTGCAACAGGTGACGATTTACACCGATGGCGCGTGCAAGGGTAACCCCGGGCCGGGCGGATGGGGCGCTATTTTGAGCACAGTGGGAACCGAGAAAGAACTGTTCGGGGGCGAGTTGGACACCACCAACAACCGAATGGAAATGACGGCAGTGATTGAGGCATTGGCCGCGCTCAAACGACCCTGTCAGGTGACCCTTTTCCTTGACAGCGAATATGTGCGCAAGGGCATCACCGAGTGGATTCACGGCTGGAAAGCGCGTGGCTGGCGGACCGCTGCCAAGGCGCCTGTGAAAAATGTGGACTTGTGGCAAAGGCTAGATGCTTTGGTGGTCTCAGGCGGTCACCAGATCGAATGGCGCTGGGTCAAGGGTCATGCCGGAGACCCGGGTAACGAGCGCGCAGACCAGTTGGCGAATCAGGGCGTGGAGCGGGCATTGGGGAAACGCTGACACCTCAATTTCAATTTCCGTCCGAGCTCGGATTTTTGGTAAAGCAGGGGTAAAGCTGCTGTGGGTCCATTTCTGACGAGTCCCCAATGCCGCAATTTTCAGCGTGGGCTGCTACATTGACGATTTGGTCATTCTTTAGAACCCGTTGATTCATGGCATCCAGAACAATTTATGCAGCCGTTGCTGTGATCGGCATTGCAGCGGCATCAGGCGCTGCATGGTGGATGCAGCAGCCTCGCACCGCTTCAGCCAACGCTGGCGCAAACCCTGACAGCGCCCGGACGTCCGGCACGGCTGGTCAGGCCGCGCCTGCTGCAAGCGGTCCGCAGTCTGGCAAGCCGCCTTCTGTGGAAGTGGCACGCGTCGAGGTGACCCGGCTGACAGACGATACCCAGGCGGTCGGCAGCCTGCGCTCGCGCCGTGGCGTGGTGCTGCGTCCGGAGGTCAGTGGGCGCATCACCCAACTCAATTTCTCCGATGGTCAACGGGTGCGCAAAGGTCAAGTGCTGGTGCAGCTTGATGACCAGTTGCCGCGCGCGCAAATTCAGCAGAGCCAGGCCGAGCTGTCGATTGCACTGGCCAACCAGAAGCGCAATCAAGAGCTGGTGGCCCAAAACTTCATCAGCCAGCGTTCGCTGGATGAAAGTGCCGCCAACCTGCAGGTGGCGCGGGCCAAATTGGCTTTGTCGCAGGCGACCGCGGCGCGTCTGAAAATACTCGCGCCATTTGACGGCATTGTGGGCATTCGTCAGGTCAATGTCGGCGACTACCTGAAGGACGGCGCAGACATCGTCAACGTCGAGGACATTGATGCGGTCTTTGTCGATTTCAGACTGCCCGAGCGG
>JANMBW010000380.1:0-2952 GCA_031360565.1 Polaromonas sp. | reverse complement strand
AACTGGTAGTCCAGCGGGTCGCCAGCCTCTTCGTACCAAAACAGCGGATAGTCACGCAGCATCTTGGCGTATGCGATCGCGGTTTCCAGATCAAACCGGCCATTGGCATCGACCGCCAGTTGGCCCTGGCTGCCCAGTTCGGTCAGCACCGCCTCGATCCGGAGGCGATCCTCTTCGATTGGAGCGCCGCCGATTTTCATTTTCACCACGGTGTAGCCGCGGTCGAGGTAGCTGCGCATTTCGCCGCGCAGTGCAGCCATGTCCTTGCCCGGGTAGTAGTAGCCGCCGGCGGCATAAACAAATACACGGGGATCGGCCACCAAGCCATGGCGCTCGGCGAGCAGGCGAAAAAGCGGTTTGCCCGCAATTTTGGCTACTGCGTCCCAGACCGCCATGTCGAGCGTGCCAACGGCGACCGAGCGCTCGCCGTGTCCGCCTGGTTTTTCATTGCTCATCAGGGTGGCCCAAACCCGATCAGGGTCGAGGTTGGTGCCCGCGTCGTCCAGCAGCGACGACGGGTCTGCCTGCAGCAGGCGTGGCGCGAAGCGTTCCCGAATCAGGCCGCCCTGACCATACCGGCCGTTGGAATTGAAGCCATAGCCGACTACCCTGCGTCCATCGCGGACAGCATCGGTCACCACTGCGACCAGGCTGGTGGTCATTTTGGTGAAGTCGATGTAGGCATTGCGTATGGGTGATGCAATCGGTTTGGTGACTTCGCGGACGTCGATGATTCGGATGGACATGGGAGGCTCTCCTCGGTGCGCAATGGTGACGCGTGATGCGGGGAAAAAATTCAGCCCTTGCTGCAGCAGGGCAGATGGCATGGTATTCGATTAAAGCGACCAAATGCCCGGCGCGCCGCTTGCCCCATCCCTTACTGTCTGAAGTGGCCGGAGCAGTTACAGTGAGTTTTTTTCAATAGTTTTAATCGCTTTTAAACGGCACTGGAGACGCAGACAACATGAAGACTTACAAAATCGCTTGCATTCCTGGCGACGGCATCGGTAAAGAAGTCGTGCCGGCGGGCCAACAGGTGCTGACGGCGCTGGCCGCGCGGCAAAACGCATTTGCTTTTGAGTTCAGCTCGTTTGACTGGGGCGGAGATTATTTCCGCCAGCACGGCGTGATGATGCCCGAGGATGGTCTGAACGATCTTCGCGGCCAGGACGCCATTTTGTTTGGCTCGGCCGGCGACCCGGATATTCCGGATCACATCACGCTGTGGGGACTGCGGCTGAAAATCTGTCAAGGTTTCGACCAGTACGCCAACGTTCGCCCCACTCGCATTTTGCCCGGCATTCAGTCACCGCTGCGCAACTGCAAACGCGAAGACCTTGACTGGGTCATCGTGCGGGAAAATTCCGAAGGGGAATATTCTGGAGTCGGGGGGCGCGCCCACCAGGGCCACCCGATCGAAGTCGCGACGGACGTCTGCATGATGACGCGCGCCGGCGTCGAACGCATCATGCGTTTTGCCTTCCGGTTAGCCGAATCGCGGCCCAGAAAGCTGCTGACGGTCGTCACCAAGTCAAACGCGCAGCGGCATGCGATGGTGATGTGGGATGAAATTGCCTTGCAGATCAGCGCGGAGTTCCCAGGTGTGACCTGGGACAAGGTTCTGGTGGATGCCTGTACCGACCGCATGGTCAATCGTCCGGCCTCGCTCGACACGCTGGTGGCGACCAACTTGCATGCTGACATTCTGAGTGACCTGGCTGCCGCGCTGGCAGGCAGTCTGGGCATTGCTCCAACCGGCAATATTGACCCCGAGCGCCGCTACCCCAGCATGTTTGAGCCTATCCACGGTTCGGCCTTCGACATCATGGGCAAAGGTCTGGCGAATCCGCTAGGGACATTCTGGAGTTGCGTGATGCTGCTCGATCATCTTGGTGAACCGGCTGCAGCGCGGCAGCTGATGCAGGCGATTGAAACCGTCACCGCTGATTCCAAGCTCCACACCCGCGACCTGGGCGGCACGGCGACTACTAAGGAAGTCACCAATGCCATTTGCCAGAGACTTGCGCACAATGCTTGAGTAAGTTGCGCTATGGCTTGATGACCCGGCACGTCGCAGCAAAAGATACCCCGACCCCACCAGGAGACAGCATGAAACGTTCCCTAAGCTATTGGCTGGCCATCGCCGGCATCTGCATGACACCAGTGCTGCAGGCTCAGACGCCTGCGAGTGCGCCTGCGCAAACCGGTACAGCCAGCACTGCGAGCGGCTGCGTCGATAAAAGCGTGCTGTACTGGCAGGCCTTTCCGCCAGGTGGCGAGTCGGACATGTCGGCACGTCACCAGCAAGTGGTCCTCAAGAAAAAGTGCCCTGCCATCGACACCATCATCCAGTACAAAGCCGGCGCAGGCGGTGCGCTGATGTGGACACAAATGAACAGCCTGCCAGCCGACGGCGTGAACGTGGTCGGCATCAACCTGCCGCACATCGTGTTTCAACCCATTGAAGGCGAGGTGCAATACAAAACCGCCGACGTGGTTCCGACCTACTGGTTTCACTTCACACCCGACGCGCTGGTCGTGCCAGAAGCCAGTCCGCACAAAAATTTTGCAGAGTTCATCGCTGCGGCTAAAAAGGAGCCCGGCAAGATGAATCTCGGCGGATCGGGTCTCAATTCAGCTAACCATGCGTCGCATGAACGCCTGAACGCACAGTTCGGCATCAAGAGCACTTATGTCCCTTACAAAGGTACAGGCGATATGGCACTGGCCGTGGTCGGCAACCAGATTGATGGCGCTGTCACCTACACACCGTTTGCAATTGCCAACCGGGGCAAGGTGCGCACGCTCGCAGTCGCGATGGAAAAGCGCCATCCGCTGATGCCCGATGTACCGACCTTCAAGGAACTCGGGGTGGACTGGGTTGACGGCGCTTACCGCGGGATCGGTATGCCGAAATCGACCTCGCCAGAGGCTCGCAAGAAAATGTCGGAC
>JANMBW010000379.1:0-8214 GCA_031360565.1 Polaromonas sp. | reverse complement strand
GATAGCGGTGGTGAAGGCGCACACTGCCGGTCACCCGCTTGGCATTGCCACCGCCATGGACAACACCTGGGGAGCGGGTATCGCTTTCAACGCCTTCAGCCTGGGCGTGGATATTTCGGTTCAGGCCCTGACCAAATACCCCAGTGGCGGCGCGGATGTGCTGATGGGGTCAGTGGTGACGAATAACGACACCCTGCACCATCTGATTCATTTATCCCATATGCGTCTGGGCTATGGGGTGGCGGGCAACGATGTCGAACTCATTTTGCGTGGACTTCCCTCCATGGCGCTGCGTTATGCCGCCCAGGACGCCGCCACCCAAGGCTTGGCGCACTGGCTGCAAAAGCAGCCGGCGATCGCCCGGGTCTTGCATCCGGCACTCGAGGGCTCGCCCGGCCACGCCTTCTGGAAGCGTGACTGCAGCGCCGCTGCTTGCTTGCTCAGTGTGGTGTTCCAGCCCGAGTTCACGCCAGCCCGCGTGGACCGCTTTTGTGACAGTCTCCGACGTTTCAAATTGGGCTACAGCTGGGCCGGCCCCATGAGCCTATGTGTGCCCTACGACCTGCCGACTCTGCGTCCCGGCGCATGGCCTCATTCGGGCGGATTGGTTCGCTTTTCTGTGGGCCTGGAGACGCCGTCCGATCTGCAGGAGGATATCGCCCAGGCGCTGGAAGTGATGCAGTACAGTAAGGCTTAAATTCTGAAGAAAGCACCTTAGTGGCCACTCCCAATTACTCCTACGAAAAACGCCAGAAAGAGCTCGCCAAAAAGCGCAAAAAAGAAGACAAACTCAAGCGCAAGGCTGAAGGTAAGCCCGACGATCCCGATGACGATGACGTAGCGCCGCAAGAGGGTCAGCCCGAAGCCCCGCCTGCTGATCCCGCTGCCTGATTTGGCAACCCGCCTTTCGCTCTGGACAGAACTGTTGGATTAGTTGTTTAAAAAGCCCCTGAAGCCCCTGACACCCGTGGTGCCGGTTTTCAGGGGCTTTTGCTTTACTGGTCCGGCCGGCCCTCCGGGCCAGGAGCCTGGCCTAGTGGGTGGTCAGGCTTTTGGCCAAGTTCTGGAAAGCGTCAAGCGTATGGTCCTTGGGTCGCAGGACAGTGGCTTGGTGGTACTGCTCAAAATTTCGTTTCATAGACTGCAGGTAAACCGGATCGTAATGCTTGACGAGCAGTTCCCGCACCACGCTGGCGACTTCGCCGTTGCGTGAGCGGGTTTGCCAATCCAGCACGGTCTCCTTGCCTCGCGCCTGGGTCAGGGCGTCCAGGCGGTCGCAGAAAAACGCAATGTCACGAACAAAAAAATCGTAGTCCTCCAACAGCAGGGCAACGCGCTCGTTTTCTGGCAGTTCAATCTGCAGGCAGGGCGCGCGGCGCATGGCGGCGATCAGACCTTCAGGCACGACCACGTTACCGACTTTTTTACTTTCACTTTCAATGTAGACAGGCTGGGCGACGTCGAATTGGCGCAGGGCCGCCCAGATCAGCCTGTCATAAGCTTTCTGGCTGGGCTGCGGCAAACCAGGAATCACGCCCAGCACCGAACTGCGGTGATTGGCGAGCGCTTCCAGGTCCAACACCTGTACCCCCTGGGCTGCCAGCGCCTGCAGCAGCCGGGTCTTGCCGGAGCCGGTGGTACCGCAAACTACCCGGTAGCTGAGGCGGTTTGCCAAAGTCGGTAAATCATGAACCAGAGCGGCCCGGAAGGCTTTGTAGCCCCCTTCCAGCAAGGTCACCTTGAAGCCGATCTGATCCAGGATGAGCGCCAACGAACCGCTGCGCTTGCCGCCACGCCAGCAGTACACCAGTGGTTGCCAGTCCTTGGGTTTGTCGAGCACCTCGCGTTCAATATGGGCTGCAATGTTTTTGGCCACCAGCGCTGCGCCTAGCTTTTTGGCTTCGAAGGCGTTGATCTGCTTGTACTGCGTGCCCACCAATTGCCGCTCGGCATCGTGCAGGCTGGGCCAGTTGATGGCACCGGGCAGATGGTCTTCGGCATATTCAGCCTCGCTGCGGGCGTCGATCACACTTGAAAAATAGCCCAGTTTGTCGAGGGCATCTTCAGCGGAGATGCGTTCAAGGCTCATGCGTTCCAAGTCATTTCATGAGTTTGACGAGTTCCGGCCAGACGTTGGCCAGCATGCGGGGCTGTGATTGGGCATTGGGGTGAATGCGGTCGGCCTGAAAGGTGGCCGACGAGTCCTGCACATCAGCCACACCCTTTAGAAAGAAGGGAACCAGGGCCGCGTTTTCCGCCTTCGCCACCCTGGCAAAAAGGCGCGTAAAAGTGGCACCATAAGCCCCGCCGTAGTTGGGCGGCACCTGCATACCCAACAACAGCACCTTGGCGCCGGCTTTTTCGGAGGCTTGCATCATCGCGGCCAGGTTTTTCTCGGTCATGTCTAGCGGCAGGCCGCGCAGCGCGTCGTTGCCGCCGAGTTCCAGCACCACGATGTCGGGCTGATGCCGGGTCAGCAGGCTAGACAGCCGGGAACGACCCCCGGAGGTGGTGTCGCCGCTGATGCTGGCGTTGATGACTCTGGCGGACTTTTTCTCGCGAGTCAGCTGCCTTTCCAGCAAGGCGACCCAGCCCGTTCCGCGCTGCAGCCCATATTCAGCGCTCAGGGAATCACCCACAATCAAAATGGTATGGCCAGGCCTGTTCGTTTGCGCCTGAGCGGTGGCCGCCATCAGGATCGCAATCAGCCAGGCAACGAAAGGTCTTGACCAGTCGTGTGATGGGGTGACGGGGGACTTGTTAAAGTCAAAGCTTGTTCCAAATGACAGCCACCCCAGCCAATGTTTGAACGTCACGTTTTTCAATAAGGCAGTCATGTTTGAACCTATGGTCTTTCCGGCTGGTCCTGTCGTATCCATGTCACCGACCTCTCCAATTATTTCCGTTGCGCATCTTTTCAAGTCGGTCACAGACTCGAGCGGAACATTAACGATTTTGCGCGATATCGATTTTTCGCTGGCGCCCCGCGAAACCGCAGCCATTGTTGGCGCATCGGGCTCGGGCAAGAGCACGCTGCTGTCCATCATCGCCGGTCTCGACACGCCCACCCGCGGAACGGTGCATCTGGACGGGCAGGACATTTTTGCTATCAGCGAGGACGAACGCGCAGCGCTTCGCGCGAAAAAAGTAGGCTTTGTCTTCCAGAGCTTTCAGTTGATGGGCAACCTGACAGCGCTTGAAAATGTCATGCTGCCGCTGGAATTGTCGGGCAGTAAAAACGCCCGGGCATTGGCCACCGACATGCTCAAGCGCGTCGGCCTGGGTGAACGCTTGCGCCATTATCCCAAACTGCTGTCGGGCGGAGAGCAGCAGCGCGTGGCGCTGGCCAGGGCTTTTGTCGTGCAGCCTGCCGTGTTGCTGGCCGATGAACCGACCGGCAGTCTGGACTTCGCGACCGGCGAGACTGTGATGGCGTTGATGTTTGCGCTCAATCAAGAGCTGGGAACCACGCTGGTACTGGTCACGCATGACCAGGCTATCGCCAGCCGCTGCGAACGGCGGATCACCATCGAAGCCGGCGAAATCAGCCAGGTTTGAATAATTTGTGGCCCCAGCCCAGGTTTTCTGGACCTTTATAGCTATATAAAAAATAGCAAATCAGACGCAGAAGTTAGGCATGCGTGAGCCGGGGATAATCAGGCGATGCCCCCATCTTCCCCAACTGCATCCAGAGGTGCACCCAAAGTTCTATTTGGTTTTCATGCCGTGGGCGTGCGGATCAAGACCGCCCCACAATCGGTATTGGAGGTGTTTTTTGACGTCTCGCGGCGCGATGCGAGGATGCGTCAGTTCACCGACCGGACCCGCGAGGCCGGCATCCGGCTGATTGAATCGGACGGCTTGCGACTGGCCAAAATGTGTGGGAGCCACGGTCATCAGGGTGTGGTGGCCCGGGTCGATCCGCTGGAGCAGGTCACCTCGCTCGACGAGTTGCTGGAGCAACTCGAAGCCCAAGCCACGCAACAGCCCTTGCTGCTGGTGCTGGACGGCGTGACCGACCCGCACAATCTCGGGGCTTGCCTTCGGGTGGCCGATGGGGCGGGTGCGCACGCCGTGATTGCGCCCAAAGACCACGCGGCTGGAATCAACGCCACAGTGGCCAAGGTCGCCAGCGGTGCGGCCGAGACCATGCCTTACTTCATGGTGACCAACCTGGCACGCACGCTGGGTGAGTTGAAGGAACGCAACATCTGGTGCATAGGCACCAGCGATGACGCCAGCAAAACGATTTACGACGTGGACCTGACGGGTGCGGTGGCGCTCATACTTGGCGCAGAAGGCGAGGGCATGCGCCAGTTGACCCGCAAGACTTGCGACGAGTTGGTCAGCATTCCCATGCAGGGGGCAATTGAGAGCCTGAATGTATCCGTGGCCAGCGGGGTGTGCCTGTACGAGGCCGTTCGGCAGCGGCTGCGCGCAGCCAGCTTGGCCTGAAGCGATGGATCTGTGTCTTTGGTGTTAAATCAGTCCGAACCAGCCCAGCACAGCGCCAGCCCCCAATAGCCACAGCAGGTGCAACCGGGTGCGCCAAACTGCCAGGGTGGCTGCTGCGGTCAGCAACCAGACCGGCCAGTCCTGAATCGATCCGCCGGCGTGGCCGTTTGCACTGGCCAGAATCCAGCCAGTGGCCACCAGCAGCGCGACCACGATGGGCGCCATCCCCTGCTTGAAGGCGCGGACCGCCTGCAGCTCCCGGTTGCGGTGGCCCCATTGAGAGGCCAGGACGGTCAGTGTGCTGCTTGGAATCAAAATACCCAGCATGGACAGCGTGACGCCCAGCAGACCCCACAGCATGCCCCCGGCGTTGATACCGACGTTCCAGCCCATGAGGGCAATAAACAGCACATTCGGTCCAGGCGCCGCCTGGGCGATGGCCACCGACGCATTGAACTGGGCATCGGTCAGCCAGTGCCGTTGGTCGACCAGAAACCGGTGCATATCGGGCGTGGTCGAAATAGCGCCACCAATCGACAGCAGCGACAAGGACAGGTAATGCCCAAACAGGGCGATCCAGTCCTGCACCGCCAGCGTGAGCTGCGGTACCGTCACGGCCGGAGCTTTCTGTAGGCCAGCGTGCAGCCCACGATACCCAGGCCTGGCAACACATACAGCAGCGGCCAGCGCAGCAGCGCGACGAAAGCAAAACAAGCCAGGCCAAGCGCCACGCAAATGGGCAGGCCCAGCACATTTTTTTGCAGTGCGCTCATCAGCTTCAGGCCGGTCGCCACCACCAAGCCGGCCGCTACCGCGCTCATTCCGCGCAGGGCACCTGCCACACCGGGGTGACTGGCGAATTGGGCATAAAGAAGCGCCAGCAGCAAGACCAGCACCAGCGGTACGGCCAGCAGTCCGGCCAGCGCTGACAGGGCGCCCCGCCAGCCGAAATAGCGCGCACCAATCATCAACGCCAGATTGATCACATTGGGCCCGGGCATGATTTGCGCCACAGCCCATTCCTCGATGAATTCTTCGCGCGTCATCCAGCGCTTTTTTTCTACCAGCTCCCGCTGCACCACAACCAGCACGCCGCCAAAACCTTGCAGGGCCAGCAAGGTGAAGGACACAAACAGGTCGCTCAACGATTGGGGTTGCTGACGGTCTTCTGGGGCTGGCGTGCGCATGCGCGGATTATCACCGGGCACTTGGTGCCTGAGCGGTGCAAGCCAGAGTGCCGAAACCGCGCGAAAATACAGGCTGTCGAAACCCTCAAAGATTTTCCATGTCCACCGTGCTGAAGATTGACTTCGTGTCTGACGTGTCCTGTCCCTGGTGTGTGATTGGCCTAAAGGCACTCGATCAGGCGCTGGCGCGCGTCCAGACCGACATCACTGCCGAGATTCACTTCCAGCCGTTTGAGCTCAATCCGCAGATGCCCGCCGATGGTCAGGACATCACCGAGCATCTGACTGAAAAATACCGCATCACAGCGGCGCAGGCTGACAGCAACCGCGAGAACATTCGCTTGCGCGGAGCCGAGTTGGGTTTCAAGTTCAGCCGGGCCGATGAGCCAGGTGGCGGACGCAGTCGGATCTACAACACCTTTGACGCTCATCGCCTACTGCATTGGGCAGAAACCGTCAGTCTTCAAAAACAGAGGGCATTGAAGGAAGCACTTTTCAAAGCGTATTTCACCGATGGCCAGAGCCCGGGTTCCCGCGACGTGCTGGTACGCCTGGCCACAGAGGTGGGGCTGGACGCTGCCCGAGTGCAGGCTGTTTTGGCGTCAGACGCCTACGCCGACGAGGTGAGGGAGCGCGAGCAGTTTTACCTGAACCAGGGCATCCATTCGGTGCCGGCTGTCATCATCAACGACCGGCATCTGATTTCCGGTGGGCAACCGGTCGAAGTGTTTGAACAGGCACTTCGGAATATCGCTGCCGACAGCTGATGTGTCCATAGCAAAAGCACATAGCACGTAGTCGGATATTCAACTTGCGGTTTGTCTTCTGCAGGCTCACAGTCAAGTCTTGTCGTCCAGCTGTCCCATGGTGCTCATGACGGCCCATTTCCTAACCACTGCTGCCATGAAAAAAATCCTTTCGACCTCCATTTTTGGCCTGCTGACCGTGTTCGGACTGGCCCTGACCGCGTCAGCCCAGCCTTTGTCGACGCGGGCCATCAAGATTGTGGTGCCCTTCGGTGCCGGGGGCGTGGCTGATCTGACAGCCCGAACCGTCGCGCAAAAAATGGCCGAGACCATGGGGCAGCCGGTCGTGATTGAAAACAAACCGGGGGCGGGTGGCGTGGTGGCGGGTGACACCGTCGCCAAGGCTGAGCCTGACGGACACACGCTGCTGTTGATGTCCAACGGCACGGCAGTCAGTGCCGGGCTGTTCAAGTCGCTGCCGTTCGACACTGTGAAAGATTTTGCGCCTATCTCCACGCTCGGTTTTTTCGATATTGCGGTGGTGGTGCCACAAAACTCGCCGCACAAAACGCTGGCGGACCTGCTGGCCTATGCCCGAGCCAATCCTGGCAAGCTCAACGTTGGCACTATTAATGTTGGCAGTACGCAAAACCTGGCTGCCGAGTTGTTCAAAACCAGCGCCAACATTCAGGCGCAAATCGTGCCGTTTAACGGCACACCGGCTGTGATCACCGCCTTACGCGGCGGGCAGATTGACGCTGCGGTGGAGATCCTGAGCCCGATGCTGCCGCAAATCAATAGCCAGGCGCTGCGTGCGTTGGCCGTGTTGGGCGACAAGCGTTCAGTCGTATTGAAAGATATTCCCACGGCGGCGCAAAGTGGTCTGACTGGTTTCAGTGTCGCGTCATGGAATGCGCTGGCAGCCCCGGCCAAAACACCCAAAGATACCGTCGCCCGCTTGAACCGTGAAGTGCAATCGGCTCTCAATTCCCCCGACGTGAAAAAGCGTTTGCTTGACCTGAATATTGACGCTACTCCCAGCACGCCGGCGCAACTCGCCGATTTGCTGGCTGCAGAAATCAAGCGATGGTCAGCGGTGATCGCCCAAGCCAAAATACCCGCCCAGTGATTGCGCGTTCCCAACCGGTTTCTTCTATGAATTTCGAATCCATTGGTGTTGTGGGTTACGGGGAGGTCGGCAAGATTTTCACTGCCGGACTCAAGCAGCAGGTCGGCCCGCGTCATATGGGGGCCTGGGATCTGAAGTTTGCCAACCCGCTCACCCAAGCGGCTGAGCAGGCGCATGCGGCGCAGGCCGGCGTGATGGCCCAGCCGTCAGCCCGTGCGCTGTGCGAGGCCAGCGAACTGATTATTTCTGCCGTGACGGCGTCCAATACCCTGGCTGTTGCTCAAGAAGCGGCGCAACATATTCGCCCGGGCAGTGTTTTTCTGGATTTGAATTCCGCTTCACCCGGCACCAAACAACGCTGCGCCGCGTTGATGACATCCCGTGGGGCGCACTATGTCGACGCCGGCGTCATGACCTCCGTTCCGCCTTATGGCATCAAGACGCCCATGCTGCTGGGCGGGCCCCTGGCTGCGGAGCTTGCGGTGGTGCTGGTTGGCTGGGGCATGGACGCCAAAGCCGTCAGCGAAAAACTCGGTGTGGCCAGCGCCATCAAGATGTGTCGCAGCGTGATGATCAAGGGGCTGGAGGCGCTGGTCATTGAGAGCTACAGCACTGCCAGGGCCTATGGTGTGGAAGACCACGTGCTGCCGACGCTGGCTGAAACCTTTCCCAGTATTGACTGGGAAAAAAGCGGCGC
>JANMBW010000371.1:0-6414 GCA_031360565.1 Polaromonas sp. | reverse complement strand
TGACCTGGGCCGGACCTGCGCTGTGCGAAGACTTTGGCTCTGAAGACGCTCCGGACGACATCATGCAAGCGTGCTTTGATGATTTCGCCAGCGGGCAGGGGGAGGGATGCGGCTGGCGAATAGCCAAAAAGAATCCTTTGAATGCTATGAATAATGTAGCAACTACCCCAATAAATACGGAGGCTGGAAACACTTTTTACGTTAAGAATGCAATGCTTTGGGGCGGTAACCTTGCGGTGCTGGCCTCGCTGGTGGGCACACCCTACCTGCCAGCGGTCAAAGGCGGGGTTTTGTTTTTAGAAGACATTGGCGAGCACCCCTACCGGATCGAGCGCATGTTGACCCAATTGCTGCATGCAGGCGTCTTGGCGCAGCAGAAGGCGGTTATTTTTGGCCACTTCACCCACTACAAACCGGTGCCGCACGACAAAGGCTTCAAGCTTGCCACCGTCGTGTCATGGTTACAAAGCCAGATCAAGGCCCCAGTGATGACGGGACTGCCCTTTGGTCACGTGGCGACCAAAGTCATGCTCCCGGTGGGACGAAAAATCACACTGGCCGTCGAAGGGCGGGATGCTTTTTTACTGTGGAATCACCAGCACTGAAGTGTCAGGCTGGATGCGCTGGCAATCAGCGAACGCGCATGCCGGGACGCTGGGTCAAGCCTTTGGGAAGCAAGCCATTGAATTTTCCGCTGATGTCTTGAAGTTTTTCACGAGCCAAGGTTTCCCCGTGGGTATTGGCCAGTATTGCCATGACATCGCTTCGCGCATACCAAAGGCCCTGCACATCCGGTGCAAAGCGCACGCGGCGGGCGACGGAAGGAAACTTCTTTTCACCATACTCACCCAACTCGCTGAGCATGAGTTGCCGGATCTGTTCCAGCCTGTCACTGACCGCCGCTGGCGATGTTTCTGGAAAACCAAGCATGGCCCTGCAACTATTTTTAAGTTGAGGGATAAACGAAGATGTCAATAGGCGCATAGGACGTTCGAATCAGGATTTTTTCTTTTTTAATGAATTTCCGTTTGCAGGTTAAGCCTGTGGGCCCTAGACTGCAAGCTCGCAAGTAGAATTTGTTGACTTGAAACGACATATAAATCAACGAGTTAGTAACCAAATGTCAAGTCAATTCTCGACAGGGCGTGACCGAAAATGGCCTATTTTTTGAAAGCAGGAAGCACGCTGTCGATGCAGAAGCCTTGGGTTCGAGCTCAACGCACCCTTGTCCCGCTCGGGTTTTGTTGCAGTTTCCGGTCGGGTTCACTTACAAATTCACGAAACTATTTTTCAGCATGACCAGTTCGCCCCAGTATTTCCCGTCTCATTACATCAATGGCCAGTGGGTACAGGCCGAATCGTCGGACCGCTTGCCGGTAGTCGACTCCAGCACTGAGGAACTGATGGCAACGGTCCCGTCAGGCACAGCGGGAGAAGCCGATAAAGCGGTGCGCGCTGCACGAGCTGCGTTCGAGGGTTGGGCGGCATTACCGGTCGAAGCCCGGGCGGCTTACCTGGACAAAATCACTGCCGGTGTCAAAGCCCGCACCGACGAGTTGGCTCTTGCCATTGCGCGCGAGGTTGGCATGCCTTTGAAAATGGCTAGGGCGGTTCAGGTCGGTGGCCCGGCCTGGCACTGGGGTAATTTCGCCAAGGTGGCACGCCAGTTTGAGTGGGAGAAAAAAGTCAGTCACTCTCTGGTAGTGCGTGAACCGATCGGGGTAGTGGCCTGCATCACGCCGTGGAATTTTCCGCTCAGCCAGATTACCTTGAAGATTGCTCCTGCTTTGGTGGCGGGTTGTACGGTGGTTCTCAAACCCAGCGAAGTGGCACCCGTCAACGCCATGATCCTGGCGCAGATCATTCATGAGGCCGGCGTTCCTCCTGGGGTGTTTAACCTGGTCAACGGGCTTGGACCGGTGGTCGGGGAAGTGTTGGCGAGCCATCCTGAAGTCGACATGGTGAGCTTCACGGGTTCAACCCGAGCTGGCAAGCGCGTGGGCGAACTCGCCAGCCAGTCTGTCAAGCGCGTGGCACTGGAGCTGGGCGGCAAATCGGCCAGTGTGGTTCTCGATAGCGCCAATCTGGAAGCGGCCGTCAAGGGGACCCTGTCGGCCTGCATGCTCAACAGTGGCCAAACTTGTTCGGCGCACACGAGGTTGCTGGTGCCCGCGGCGCGCTATGCAGAAGTCAAAGCTCTGGTGCGGACGGCCATGGAGCGCTACACCCTGGGCCCCAGCCTGGATGAAGCCAGCAAGCTGGGCCCACTGGTCAGTGCGGCGCAGCGCGACCGGGTCCTGAGCTTTATCAAAACCGGGTTGGCTGAAGGGGCTGAGGTGATCGCGGGCGGTGGCGCAGCGCCAGGCTTTGACAAGGGTTACTTCGTGCAGCCTACTGTTTTGGGAATCAAGGCCACAGACACGCTCGCGCAAGAAGAGATTTTTGGCCCGGTGTTGGTGGTGATCTGCTATGCGGATGAAGAGGAAGCTGTTCGCATTGCCAACAGTACCGTTTACGGGCTGGGCGGGGCGGTCTGGGCCGATAGCGATGAAAACGCCATCAAGGTCGCCCGGCGCATGCGGACAGGGCAGGTCGATATCAATGGTGGTCCCTTTAACGCCAACGCACCCTTTGGTGGCTACAAGCAGTCTGGCAACGGCCGGGAGAATGGCGTTTACGGTCTGGAGGAATTTCTGGAATTTAAGTCCATGCAGCTCAAGCCTGCGGCGCCCTGATGGGGCACAAGCCAACACCAATACCGCATGATCTGGGGGCGTTGCCGGCAGGTGCTGATCGGGCATGTGATGTAATTTCAGTCTCTCTGAAACGCTATCCGCTCCCCATTCCTTTATGGCTTTAGTCACCGTAGTATTTGCTGACCTGACCGGAAGCACTGCAGTTTTTGAAGCCATTGGCAACGCCAAAGCCACACAAGCGATTACCCGTTTGACCCAGTGGATGGGCCGGGTATGTATCGCCCACAGGGGCGTGGTGGTCAAAAACCTGGGTGATGGCGTGCTGATGATCTTTCCGGAGAACCGGGACGCAGTCGTCGCGGTGAGCGAAATGCAGCGGGTACACACCGAGCGCATCAAAACCTGGCCTGACAACCTGAAGATGCGCCTGCAAATCGGGATGGCACGCGGTGAAGTGATCGAGCAGGATGGTGACTGCTTTGGGGATTCTGTCAACGTCGCCGCGCGGCTGTCCGATCTTTCAGGCCCGGACCAGATTCTCGGCACCGAGACGGTGATCAGCGAATTGGCACCAGATGGCGTGGTGCGGTTTCGCAATCTGGGGCCCATGAACATTCGCGGCAGACAGGAACCATGCATGGTCTACCGGATGGAGTGGCAAAACGAGGTCATGTCCGGCTTTTTTACGGTTCCCGGCAGCTTGAGTGTCTTTCCCTTCACGCGGGAAGTGCCCACCTCTGGGGTCATCACGCTGTCGTGGCTGGACGCGCAGATCAGCTTCAAATCGGAAGCCTTGCCGGTTCATCTGGGCCGGGACCCGCAAGCCGAATTCGTCGTCAACGATCCGCGCGTGTCTCGCCTGCATGCAAAACTGTCGTGGCGCGAAGGCAAGTTTTATCTGGAAGACGTGAGCAGCTACGGCACCTGGGTTCGATTTTCTGGAGGCAGTGCGATTGTGGCCCTGCGACGCCAGGAGTGTGTGCTGCTGGTCGAAGGTGAAATCGCACTCGGCGCGCCGTTTGAAGACTTCACGGTGCCCAGCATCAGCTTTGCCATGCCTGCCCCAGCAGCCAGCCGAATCGGGCATCCCGGCTAGAAAGCCTATGCGGGAACCGCACACATATTGGCCCTGTCCCAGTGCCTGTGCTGCGCGATCGCGGCGATGAAGTCCTGCGCAATCAGGCCCTCGGCGACCCTTCGTGCGTCGGCAATGATGACCCCCGATGCGGGGATGCTGACCATTTCCGGGCTGCTTCCGTAACCAAATCCCAGTGTGGCCAACAGCTCAACACCCTCATTGACAGCGCAGATGGCCTTGCCGTGTTTATAGGCCTCCAATACAAAATGAACCGCTTCCCCTATCCCACACAGGGTCTGTACAGACGCTGCGCCGCCCGCAACCAGTACCGCATCGAACATGATGGAAGGCATGGTCTGAAAAGTATGGTTCACTGGCATCTGCCTGCCACTGGCGGTGCTCACCGTGCCGAGGTGGGGGGCCACGAGTTTGCAAAAAGCACCTGCATCCGTCAAGGCCTGCTGGATTCGCCTGATCGTCGCCGGCTCGATGCCATCCGCGACCAGGATGGCCACAGAGCGGGTCTTCACGTTGCAGCCGGGCCGACCGCCCATCCGCAAGCTCGGGTCTTCGTCTACCTTGTTGACGATCCGGTGATCGCGAAACCCCAGCCGTCCGGCGGCTGCGCGCGGATCGGGTGGATTGATGCCAAGGGGCGACGCCACCCGATTAGCCAGCTTCAGGTCCACATGGGCCAGGTTGTCGACCACCCGTTGACGGATGTCCGGGGTCTCCACTTTTGACAACTCAAACCGGAAAGCGGCAACGATGTGGTCTTTTTCTACCGCGCTCTGGCTGTTCCAAAATAAGGTGGCTTGTGAAAAATGATCATCGAACGAGGGACTGCGGCCACGGCCTTTAGGCGACGTCATCGGCTCTGGAAAGGACTGGAAGCCTTGGGCCGACCCATCCACCCGAAACTCTGCCGCGCCACCGGCCTTGTCGAGGGTATTGGGCTCATAGGCCACGCCGCCTTGCGCAATGCTTTGCCGGTGCATCCCGTCACGCTGAAAGTTATGCATCGGACAAACGCTGCGGTTGATCGGTATCTCGTGGAAATTCGGTCCGCCGAGGCGACTCAATTGGGTGTCGGTGTACGAGAACAGGCGACCCTGCAACAGGGGGTCATTTGAAAAATCTATCCCTGGAACCAGATGTCCAGGATGAAACGCCACCTGCTCGGTCTCCGCGAAAAAGTTGTCAGGATTGCGATTGAGCACCATCTTGCCGATGATCTGCACCGGGACCAGCGCTTCCGGAATCAATTTGGTGGCATCGAGAATGTCAAAACCCAGTTCGGCGTTTTTGCTCTCGTCCACGATTTGCACGCCGAGCTCCCATTCCGGAAAATGGCCGGCTTCAATCGACTCCCACAGATCACGTCTGTGAAAGTCCGCATCCTTGCCGGCTATTTTTTGCGCCTCGTCCCAGGCCAGCCCGTGAACACCCAGTTTGGGTTTCCAGTGGAACTTGACAAAGTGGCTGTCACCCCTGGCGTTGATGAAGCGAAAGGTATGGACGCCGAAGCCTTCCATCATGCGCAGACTCCGCGGAATGGCACGGTCTGACATGACCCACATCAGCATATGGGTTGATTCCGGCATGAGAGAGGCAAAGTCCCAGAAGGTGTCGTGTGCGCTGGCTGCCTGCGGCATGCCGTGATGGGGCTCCGGCTTGACGGCGTGAATCAGGTCCGGAAATTTGATCGCATCTTGAATGAAGAACACCGGAATGTTGTTGCCCACCAGGTCGTAGTTGCCCTCGTTGGTGTAAAACTTGACAGCGAAACCCCGCACATCCCGCACCGTGTCGGCTGAACCTTTTGAGCCTGCCACGGTAGAAAATCGCACAAACACCGGGGTCTCGATCTCCGGGTCCTGCAAAAAACCGGCCAGGGTGTATTGCGCCATCGATCGGCTGGGCTTGAAATAACCATGGGCGCCCGAGCCATGGGCATGCACAACCCGCTCAGGAATACGCTCATGATCAAAGTGCGTGATCTTCTCGCGGAGGATAAAGTCCTCGAGCAGGGTGGGACCCCGGGCACCCGCCTTCAGGGAATTATGGTTATCAGGGATTTGTAGCCCCTGATTGGTGGTCAACACGAGAGCAGAGTCGTCAGTGAAAGTGTCCAGTTGAAGCTGCTTGGCTTTGGCGCCTTCTGCAGATCTCAAAAAACCAGCGCTTTTACGCTTGGGTGTTGACATGAAGTTTCCCGGTTTGAATCAAAAGCGATAGGGGCAACATTGCGTGCGGGGGCGCCGGGAGGTTAGGGAAGGGCAGGGTTGGCCGTGAATGCAGGAGCTTGGGCGTCTGGCTTAGCCATCCAGCAGGCCCTCAAGAACTTTTACGGCAGCCAGCAGCGCGAGCGCGGCCACGACGGCCACCAAGAACCAGCCAATCAGGGTCTCGGCGACCTGAGCCAGCGGTACGGGCAGCACCAGCGATAACGAACAAAAGATGGCCACTGCGAACAGCGTGATCAGCAAGGCAAACACCTGGCGGCGTTTGTGCGCCACAACCGTCCAGCAGGCGGCAAGGGGGCTGCAGGCCGGACTCGAAACTGGTTTGATCATTGCTTGCCTCGTTGGACCGGTCGCCTTGAACCAGCAGAGCTGGCGCTTGACAATACGATACGCA
>JANMBW010000363.1:0-1865 GCA_031360565.1 Polaromonas sp. | reverse complement strand
CACTGGTCGATGCCTGCCACAAACGCTCCCGACCCATCATCATGACCACCATCGCCATGGGTGCAGGCATGATGCCGCTGGCCCTGGGTTGGGGGGCAGACCCCAGCTTTCGATCTCCGATGGCGATTGCCGTGATTGGCGGCCTGATCACCTCGACCTCGCTAAGCCTGCTGGTGGTGCCCGCCGTCTTCACTTACATCGACGATCTCGAGCGCCTGCTGGTGCGCGTCACCACGCGATGGGGCCGATCCCGGCAACGCGCTGAACTGGCGCCGCGGGTCTGACCCCTGCTGGCCATGCATTCCCCTTATTTATAATTGAATGAATTTCTTCTGAACCATTGCTATGCAAAAACGCGTACTGCTCTCGGGCGCAACAGGCCTGATTGGCGGCGAGTTGATGCTGATTCTGGCCGCACGCGGCGTTCACAGCACGGCGGTGGTGCGCGCGAACACTGCTGCGGCGGCGAAAGACCGTCTGCTGGACCGGCTGCAGAAAAGCAATTTGTGGAAGCCGTCGTTTGCAGACTTCATTTCTGCCGAGGCAGGCGACATCGAAGCCCCCCGCTTCGGGTTGAGTGAGTCGGTCATCGGTTCCGCCGATGTGCTGTTGCACTCTGCGGCCAGTACGTCCTTTAAACCGGATGCCGGCGTTTACCCCATCAATATCCGGGCAGCTGAAAATTTTGCTGGCATCCTCAAAAGCCTGCGCCCCTCCCAGCGCGGATTTTTCGTCGGCACAGCTGCCGTGACCATGGAACCGCGTGGCGTGATCACTGAGGATATGCCGTTCGCTGGCTATGCCAATGATTACATTCGCTCCAAGCGCGATGCGGAAACGCTGTTGCGCGCCACCGGTGCGCCGTTTGTCAGCCTCCGTCCCGGAATCGTGCTGGCCCGCGGCATTGATGACGCCAAGCTGTCGCGCAACATGCTGTGGTCCATTCCTGTGATGGCTGAGTTGGGCGAGGTACCTTTGGACCCCCTTGGCAGGCTGGACTTTGCGCCGGTTGATTTCGTTGCCAATGCCTTCGCGGAAATGCTGTTTAAAAACGACTTGGCCCACGACTGCTACCACGTCTCAACCGGGGAAGCATCGATGACCTTTCAGGCACTTGCCGAGGAGCTGGCAGCGGCCATGCCAGGAATTAAAAAATTGGTGATGCGTGGGCGAGACTTTGTACCCACGCCCAAGTTTGCACGTCAGCGCTGGATGTTTGAAGCCCTGCAGCCCTATTTGCCTTTTCTCACCGCCGACGCGGTCTTTAGCAACGCCCGACTGCGCGCCGAGATTGGAAGCCTGGCGAATGCCCCCGCGCCCAACAGTTATCTTGGCGAGATGTTGAGCACCTTCAGCTTGTCTGACGCTGTCAAACAGATGTACACGCCGTAATCGTTGTTGGCTCAGAAGGATTGGCCGAGGACGAAGCGAACACACGTGCTTTACATGTGTGGAAATGTTAGACTGCGGTTGAAACAACAGCGCGGTGCACGGAGTAATTCCAAGGTTTTTTTGATGAATTCTGATGTGGTCCATCTCTTTGCAGAAACGTTTGGCATCGCACCCGACAAGCTGATTCCGGGCGCGACGCTGGAGAGCCTCGGTCTGGATTCTTTGGCGGTGATTGAGTTCCTGTTTCAAATCGAGGATAAGTTCGGAATCCAGATTCCGGATCAAGCCAATCCCCCCCGTACGCTCGAAGAAATGGTTTTGATGATCGAGCCTTTGATGCCTCAGCCGGCAACGGGCGCGACGGCTGCCTGATTCCGGGCGCCGTCCGCCCATGCTCGCCCTGCGCCGCGTCGCCATCACGGGTCTGGGTGTGGTGTCGCCAGTCGGTGCAGCGTGCGGCCCGTTTTTCGCTT
>JANMBW010000307.1:0-4591 GCA_031360565.1 Polaromonas sp. | reverse complement strand
GACCCAGATCCAGTCGATTTCCAGTCATTACATCTCTCCGGTATGGGGCGATCCGCTGCTGTTCGGGATCAAGGTGCTGGTGCTGATGTGGCGCCCGCAAGGCCTGTTTGGGAGGTTGGGCCATGCGTGAAATGATTGCCGAGCCGCTCAAGGTTCCCCCGTCTATGACGGTGCAGATGCTCAGACACCCGATCCGTCTGCTGGCCTGGCTTTTCTTTGGGCTCGCGCTGTCGTTTGCTGTGGTGGCTGGCATCAAGAACGATGTGTTTTTCTTTCGCCTCGCTACAGAAGCCCTCATCTTCGGCGGGCTGGCGCTGTCGGTTGACCTGCTGCTGGGCCGAACCGGGCTGCTGCCGCTGGGGCAGGCCCTGTTCTTCGGATTTGGCGCCTATGGGTCAGCCCTGGTGCTCAAACATGGATTGCCTTCGTTCTGGCTGGCGATGGCCGTAGTCCTGGTGACGACCACGCTGGTAGGACTGGTGGCCGGGGTGATTGCGATTCGTGCCAAGGGCGTGTACTTCGCGCTAATCAGTTTCGGGCTGGCCCAAGTGGTCTCCAAGGTGGTGTTCAACACCCGCGAACTGGGGGCCTCAGACGGCATTATTGGCGTGCCGGTTCCCCAAGTGTCATTCGGCTTTTTTAGCGTCGATGCAGCCAGCCCGGCTGGCTTCTTTTTGTTGGTGCTGGCGTTTATTGCGGCCTTGTACGGCTTGCTGGCCTACCTGATGAAAACCCCTTTTGGGCACCAGCTGGCGGCTATTCGTGCCAATGAAAACCGTGTGCCGTTTCTGGGGGTCGACCCGTGGCGCTACAAGCTCGCGGCCTTTGTGCTGGCTGCCAATGTAGCAGGACTTTCTGGTGCGCTTTACCCCATGCTGCGCGGCTTTGTCTCACCCGAGCTGATGTTCTTTCAAGTGTCAGGCAATGCCATTATCAATGTCATCGTGGGCGGCACGGGCACGTTGATCGGTGCCCTCTACGGTTCAGCCATTCTCACGGTGCTCAGGTCAGTAATCGGCACCTTCACAGCCCATCACCAGCTCGTGATCGGCGTCATTTTCATGATTTCTGTCATTTTCTTCCCGCGAGGTCTGATCGGCTATGTGGTCGCGGCTCTTGAGCGGCGGAATTCGCGTAAGGAGTCGCCATGAGCACCATTTCAGCAGCCGCAGCCTCAGCCCGCGCCGACGCCATACTCTCGGTGACCGATATCACGGTGCGCTTTGGTTCGCTGGTGGCTGTCAATGGCGTGAGTTTTGATGCGCGGCGCGGACAAATTACTTCGGTGATCGGGCCAAACGGTGCAGGCAAAAGCACCGTGTTCAACCTGATCAGCGGCGCCATCCGGCCCAGTGCGGGTCGTGTGGTGTTCGACGGACAGGACCTGACTGGTGCTGCGCCCAACCATATGCTGGCCGCCGGGCTGGCGCGTTCGTTTCAAATCACCAACTTATTCTTCGAGTTGTCGGTGCGCGAGAACCTGCGCCTGGCGGCGCAATTCCTCGAGCAAGGCCGAGGCTTGCTACGGCCTATTGCCTCCAGCCGTGTGGCGCTGCAACGTGTGGACGAATTAGTCGAGCGCTTCCGTCTGGAGCGCAAGCTGGACGAGTTGGCCGGCTTTCTCTCGCACGGTGAGCAACGCCGGCTTGAAATCGCCGTGGCACTCGCTGCGCGCCCGCGCATGCTGCTGCTGGACGAGCCCACCCAGGGCATGAGCCATGCAGATACACAGGACACCAGCGCCATGATTCGCAGCCTGGCTGCCGAGTCGCTGAGCATCCTGCTGGTCGAGCACGACGTTGATCTGGTGATGAGCCTGTCGGACCACGTCGTGGTGATGCACCAGGGTCAGAAGCTTGCCGAAGGCTCGCCGCAGCAAGTGCGCAGCAACCCGGCGGTGCAGTCGGCCTACTTTGGAGACGCCAACCATGCTTGAACTGGTGAACGTACATACCCACTACGACCTGAGCCATGTGCTGCAGGGGGTTTCAATCCGCGTAGATGCCGGTGAGGTGGTTGGCTTGTTCGGCCGCAACGGCGTGGGCAAGACTACCGTGATGAAAACAATTGCCGGATGGCTGACGCCGTCGGAGGGGCGCGTTGTTTTTGATGGCCAGGAAATTGGTGGGGTGGCCTCGGACCTGATTTGCCGCCGCGGCATTGGTTTTGTACCTGAAGACCGGCGCATCTTTCCCGGTCTAACGGTTCAAGAAAACCTGGTCCTGGGCTTCATGCAGTGCCCACGCCGTTCCAGCGCCGAGTCGAAACGAAAGCTGGATGAAATCTACCAACGCTTTCCGCGGCTGGGCGAGCGACGCCTGCAGATGGGCACGACCCTCTCAGGCGGTGAGCAGCAAATGCTGGCCATGGCCCGTGTCCTGGTCGGTACGCCGAAATTGCTGCTGATTGACGAGCCCACGGAAGGACTGGCACCAAAAATTGTAGATGAGATATTCCACATCATGGACGGATTGCGCCGCGACGGCATTCCCATTGTGTTGGTGGAGCAAAACGTGCGTCGCGCAATTGATCTGTCTACACGCTTTTATGCGCTTGAGCGTGGGCAAGTCATGCTGGAAGGAGATGCCTCCAATCCGGGGCACCGCCAAGCGCTGTTTGATCACATTGCGGTTTAAATCCCCCCTATCACTCAACCGTGACACTCTTGGCCAGATTACGCGGTTTGTCGACGTCAGTCCCGCGCGCGACGGCTGTGTGATAAGCCAGTAATTGCAGTGGCACCACGTGCAGCAGAGGACTTAAAGCGCCGTAGTGTTCAGGCATGCGGATCACATGAATGCCCTCGCTTTGCCCCAGGCGACTGTCGGCGTCGGCCAGCACATACAGTACACCACCGCGGGCACGGACCTCCTGCAGGTTGCTTTTGAGCTTTTCAAGCAGGCTGTCATTGGGCGCCACCGCCACCACCGGCATGGCGCTGGTGACCAGCGCAAGCGGGCCGTGCTTGAGTTCGCCTGCGGGATAGGCCTCGGCATGGAGGTAACTGATTTCCTTGAGCTTGAGGGCGCCTTCCAGGGCTATCGGATAGTGCAGGCCACGCCCCAGAAAAAGCGCGTTCTCCTGTTTGGCGAACTCACCGGCCCAACTGATGATTTGCGGCTCCAGCGCCAGAACGGCCGACAGCGCAGCCGGCAAGTGGCGCATCGCCTTGAGGTGCATGGCCTCTGCCTCATCGCTCAGGCGGCCCTTGCTTTGCGCCAGCGCCAGCGTCAGCAAAAACAGACCGGCCAGCTGCGCGGTAAACGCCTTGGTAGACGCCACCCCGATCTCCACGCCGGCACGCGTGATGTAGGCCAATTTGCACTCGCGCACCATCGCCGTTGTGGCGACATTACAGATCGTCAGCGTGTGTGCCATGCCGAGTGACTGCGCATGCCGCAGCGCTGCCAGCGTGTCGGCTGTCTCGCCGCTTTGGGTAATGGTGACCACCAGTGTCCGGGGGTTGGGCACCGAGATGCGGTAGCGGTATTCGCTGGCTACTTCAACCTGCGTCGGAATACCTGCAATCGATTCGAGCCAGTATTTGGCCGTGCAGCCGCTGTAGTAGCTGGTGCCACAAGCCAGGATCAACACCGAGTCAATGTCCTTGAACACCCGGTACGCGCCATCACCAAACAGTTCGGGCACGATACCCACCACACCTTCAAGCGTGTCGGCAATCGCGCGCGGCTGCTCAAAAATTTCTTTTTGCATGTAATGGCGGTACGGCCCCAGCTCGGCCGCGCCGCTGTGAGCATGCACGGTTTTGACCGGCCGCTGCACCGCCTTGTGGTGCCGGTCAATCACCCAGTACTTGCCAAGCTGCAGGTCGACCAGATCGCCTTCTTCAAGGTACACGATCTGGTCGGTCACACCGGCCAAAGCCATCGCGTCACTCGCCAGAAAATTTTCAGAGTGGTCCTGGCCTATGCCCAGAATCAGCGGTGACCCAGCGCGTGCGCCGACCACCCGGTGCGGCTCGTCCTTGCAAAATGCCGCAATCGCATAAGCGCCGTGCAGATGCGCCACCGTCGCCTGGAGTGCCTCGAACAGGTCGCCGTCATACAGGCTGTCCATCAGGTGCACGATGACCTCGGTGTCGGTCTGGCTGTCAAACACATAGCCCTTGGCCTGCAGGGCGGCGCGCAGTTCTTCATGGTTTTCAATGATGCCGTTGTGAACCAGCGCGACTTTTCCGGGCCTACCGGCGTGACTGTCATCGAGGCTGCTGTGGCCCGTGCCATGACTGAAATGCGGATGCGCGTTGTGCACGGCAGGCGCGCCATGGGTGGCCCAACGGGTATGGGCAATGCCGGTGCCGCTTTGAATGTTTTCGCCACTGACCTGTTGCTGCAGGTCAGCCACGCGCTCGGTGCTGCGCGCCCGCCGCAGACCGGCCGGCAGCTTGGCATCCTGGCCGTTGGCGTAAACCGCTATGCCACAGGAGTCGTAGCCGCGGTATTCCAGCCGCTGCAGGCCCTGCGCCAGCAGGGGAACAATATTTCGGGTCGAAACCGCTGCAACGATGCCGCACATAAGCGATGCCTTTTTGACACTTTGTTGTTGCTCATGCTACGCTGAAGATATTTTC
>JANMBW010000304.1:0-2226 GCA_031360565.1 Polaromonas sp. | reverse complement strand
GAGGAGGCCGGGTGAATGGCTCGACAGTCGGTAAACGATCTATTATCAGGCCCGTCGCCAGTCGCTCGAGGCAGGCAATTTCCAAAAGGCAACCCGCTATGAACGCCCCTACCGAACCCGCCGTCACGCTGTCGGAAGCGGCTTTAACTGATCTCGGCATCCAGTCCTTTCAGGGTCTTGGGCTGACTCAAAAAGACGCGCAGGATGTTTGCCGGATTCTGGTTCTGGCCGATCTGTTTGGTTTGAGCACCCACGGCCTGAGCCGCGTGGAGTCGTACGGTGAGCGCCTTGAGCTCAAAGGCATCAACCCGCGCCCAAACATCACCCTGGAGCGGGTTGCGCCTGCACTGGTCAAGGTGGACGGTGACAACGGGGTGGGCCCGCTGGTGGGGATGCGCAGCCTGGAAGCGGCCATGGACGTGGCCCGCGAATGTGGCATTGGCATGGCCTTCGCGCGCAACAGCAACCATTTCGGTCCCGTTTCGCCGTACTCGTACATCGCTGCCGAGGCGGGTTTTGCCAGCATGATTGGCAGCAATGCCAGCACTACCATCGCGCCCTGGGGTGGAAGTGATGCCCGCCTGGGCAACAGCCCATTGGGTTTCGGTGTGCCTAATCCGGGCGGCGCACCCTTCATGCTGGACATGGCCATGAGCGTGGTGGCCCGAGCCAAAATTCGCAATGCTTTCAAACGGGGGCAAGCGATTCCCGATAGCTGGGCGACCGACAAATCAGGCGCGCCCACCACGGACGCCGCCCTGGCGCTTGAGGGCTTTCTGTTACCGATTGGTGGGCACAAGGGTTATGGATTGGCCCTGCTGGTCGACATGCTGGCTGGCGTACTGTCCGGCGCTGCCTACCTGACCCATGTGAAGTCGTGGCTCGACGCGCCGGAAGCGCCCCAGAACCTGGGCCATTTTTTTATTTTGATCAATACAAAAGTGTTGGGCTCTCATCAATGGCTGGCAGAGCGCATGAATGACTTTGCCGCGATTTTGCATGGCAGCCCGGCTGCTGATGCCAGCAAACCCGTGTTGGTGCCAGGCGAGATCGAGCTTGGCAAAATGGCCAGGCAACGCGAGCACGGTATCGCAATCGATGCATCCGTGCTGGCACTGCTGCGCCAGCATGCAGCCAAATGCCCGATCTGATGGCGCGACGCGCAGGCCATAGCTTTGTTGCTTCCTCTTAACCCTTTCACCCAGTGATGATGACCTTGAACGCTTCTCTTGTGACTGCATTCGCTCCGACCGGTCGGCTTCGGGCATCTATCAATCTCGGCAATCCGATTCTTGCCAACATTGAGCCCCTGACCGGCCTGCCGGTGGGCGTCTCAATCGATTTGGCGCAGGCTTTTGCCAGCCGATTGGGTGTCGAACTGGAACTGGTGGTGTTTGATACGGCTGGTAAGTCGGTGGATGCGGTGAAAAACGAGCGCGCCGACATCGGTTTTTTTGCAATTGACCCGTTGCGTGGCGCAGAGATTTCCTTCACCGCTGCTTATGTCTTGATTGAAGGTGCGTATTTGGTCCGCGAAGAGTCGCCCATCAGGCACAACGAAGAAGTCGACAGACCCGGATGCCAGGTCACGGTTGGGGCAGGAAGCGCATACGACCTTTATTTGAGCCGGGAACTCAAGCATGCCCAAATTGTTCGAGCGGCCAGCTCGCCGGCCGTGGTGGATACGTTTGTCGCACAGGGTCTTGATGTGGCGGCTGGCGTCAAACAGCAATTGCAGGCAGATGCTGTGCGAATCGCGGGATTGCGATTGTTGCCGGGTCGATTCATGGTCATCGAGCAGGCGATGGGAACACCCAAAAGTCGCGGTCTTGACGCCGCTGAATTCTTAAGCCAGTTTGTAGAGGACATGAAAGCCACAGGGTTCGTGGCGCAAGCCCTGGAAAGACATGGCATTCAGGGAGCGACAGTGGCGCCTCCGAAGCGCTAGCGGGTTGCCAAGGCAGCGTCCAGATGGTTTTGGGGTTCTGTAGTTCTTTTATAATATTCTACGATGTATAAGTCATTGAGTACCTGTTTTATAGTGCAGTTTCTTCGTTTCGTATGCAAATTTTTAGGAGACCGGAGGGGGAGGTCTATCAAGGCGCGGCCGGGCGCAGCGGGAGGCGAACAGCGGCAGCCGCGTCCAAACAGCCGATATGGGGTTTGATGTGGCTCAATTCGGGGTCAGTCGCGCTTCGCTCCATGGGGGCAGGCCCCCATACCCCG
>JANMBW010000292.1:0-4502 GCA_031360565.1 Polaromonas sp. | reverse complement strand
GCTAGAGCCGTGGGCCCAGCCGGTGTCGGATCTTTCAATGCCGACCTGGCTGCGACCCGGCTGATGGGTGACAGCATTTACGCCAACCCCATGCTGCTGGGCTATGCCTGGCAAAAAGGCTGGATTCCGCTGCAACTAGCGTCCATGCTGCGCGCGATTGAGCTCAATGCCGTGGCAGTGGACCAGAACAAAACCGCCTTTGCATGGGGCCGTCGGGCGGCGCACGATTGGCCCGCACTCGAAAAGCAGGTGGCCCCAGCTCAGGTGGTGGCCATGCCGACGCCGCGCGAAAGCGTCAACACCCTTATTGCGCGCCGGGTGGCGTTTTTGACCGAGTATCAGAATACGGCGTACGCCCAAAGCTACGAGGCTTTTGTGCGCAAGGTGGAAAAAGCAGAGGCGGGCCTGGGCAAAACCGCGCTGACCCAAAATGTCGCCCGCTACCTGTTCAAACTCATGAGCTACAAGGACGAGTACGAAGTCGCCCGGCTGCACACCGACACCGGCTTTCTGGACAAGGTCAATGCCATGTTTGAGGGCGACTTCAAGCTCAACTACCACCTGGCCCCGCCGCTGCTTGCAAAGTCAAACGAGCGCGGCGAGCTGCAAAAGAAAAAGTTTGGCCCCTGGATGCTGACCGGCTTCCGGCTGCTGGCCCGGCTCAAATTTTTGCGCGGCACCGCGTGGGATGTGTTGGGTCGCAGTGCCGAGCGCCAGATGGAGCGAGCCCTGCCGGTCGAGTACACCGCGTCAATTGACACGCTGCTGGCATCCTTGACACCCGAGAACCACGCGCTGGCGGTGGACATCGCGCGCATTCCGGAACAGATCAAGGGCTATGGCCATGTCAAGGCGCGCAGCCTGGAAGCGGCCCGTTTGCAGTGGGCGGCCCTGATGAAGGACTACGCGCAGACAGCTAGCCGTTCGCCATCCGTTGAAACAGCCCGCCGGGCAAGCGCGTGACATGCCCGCCAAGCTCGAGTTCGAGCAACTGGGCCTGAAGCTGCGGCGTGCTCAGCCCGGTTCTGGCCTGCAGCGCGTCAAGGCTGACCACGTCAAAACCCAGTGCTGAGAGGAAAGCCGGGTCGCCGGGGATGTCTTCCGCCGGTGTTTGCATGTCCGAAACCGCTTGGTCGCTCCCGGCCCTGAAAGGAAAGCGCAGCTCTTCCAGCACATCCTGCGCGGTTTCCACCAGTTTGGCGCCCTGCCTGATCAATGCATGGCAACCGCGCGATTGCGGGGAGTGGATTGAGCCGGGAATGGCAAACACCTCCTTACCCTGCTCTGCGGCCAGCCGGGCCGTGATCAGTGAACCCGACTGAAGCGCGGCTTCGACCACCAGAACGCCTTGTGACAAACCCGAAATCAGGCGGTTGCGTTTCGGGAAGTTGGCCGTCAGGGGCGGGGTGCCCAGCGGGAATTCACTGATGATCAGGCCCTGCTGAACAATCCGGTGCGCCAGCTCAAGGTGTTTTTTCGGGTAGACCCGGTCCAGTCCGGTTCCGACCACCGCGATGGTGCTGCAACCTGATGCCCCGCCCAGCAAGGCGCCGTCGTGCGCCGCCCCATCAATGCCCAGCGCCAGGCCGGACACGATGCACAGCCCCTGCTCGGCAAAGGACCGCGCGAATTGCCTGGCGTTGACTTCTCCCTGCGGGGTCGGGTTGCGGCTGCCGACCATGGCCAGCCGCATAGGCGCCGCATTTGCTATATTATTTGTAGCTAAAGGAGATTGTTTTGCCTGGGCTCCCAGCATATAAAGCATCAAGGGTGGGTCCTCGATGTCAAGCAGGCTGGCGGGGTAATCCGGGTCGCCAAGGCTGACCATGTGGCGGTCATCGCCTGCGGCCAACCAGTCCAGGGTGGTTTGGAGCTGGCCCGCCAGGGCGGCTGGTTCAGCGAGCACCGCGCGGCTAAGTTTGTCTGAGCCCAACTGCCGCAGCGCCTGGGCACTTTGTTCAAAAATGGCGGGCGCAGAACCGAAAGCGGCCAGCAGCTTGCGGGCAGTTTCGTTGCCGACCCCGGGCGTCAACGCCAGCCGCAGCCAGGCCTTGAGTTCAATCGGCTCCACGGGTTAGCGGACGCGGCTCAATCCGGCTTCAGTCGGAAGGTTCAGTTGGGATTGGCGAAACGGTCGCCAACCTTTACGCCATCGGTGATTTGCAGCACCAGGGCATAAGACAGCTGGTCAAAGGTGCGGAACACCATCATCAAACCGTTGCGTTCGTTGGGCAGCTTGACCTGTGGTCTGGCTGAGTCGGTGCGGTCGAGCAGGCGCTCGCCGTCTTTCAAAATGGCCATCACATGGCCGCGCTCCAGTCCGTCACGGGCGCCGCGGTTGACCACCACCACCTGATTGGCCGACGCATAGGTGACAGCGCTGCCATAGACCGAGACAATCTGGCCTGAGATTGGGCTGCTCGGCGCGTGCGGAACATAGCTTTGCGATGCCCGCTCGGGTTCGGCTACCAGCCGGTCGCCGACGCGCATCTCTTCCTTGGTGGCCACAATATCGATGGTGGCCGGCACGATTTCGTTCTGAGTCTTGCCGTTTTTGTCGGTCACCTCGCGGGTAGTTTCACCCCGGATCAGCTCTGCCTTGCCCACAAACTGGGCTTCGTAACCCAAAATTGCGCCGGTGCTGGGATCTTTCAGCGGCGTGGCATTGCGAAAGACCCGGTAATCGTAGGGCTCGCCCTTGGCGTCGCTGAGCGCTCTGCCGCTTGCGCCAGCAAAGGTGCCGCGCGCGTAGGCGCGATCGCCACGGCTGAGCAGCACACGTCCTTCTTGCGCCGCGACGATACGTGGTGCCGCGGCGAAGGCAGCAGCGTCGACGATTAGCGGCTCGGCCAGAAAGGGCTCGATCATGTTGGCCGCCAGGGTCGGAATCGAGGCGTCTGCCAGCGAGGTTGAGCGCGCTCGTGGCGACACGCGCACGGTGTCAGTCGGCGGTCCGTCTCCCGCGCTGGCCTGGCGTGTGCGCAGGATGGCGCGGCCGCTGGATTTGTCGAGGTAAAGCTGTTGTCCCGGGTAAATCCGGTGCGGATTGCGGATGTCCTGCAGATTCATGCCCCACAGCTCTGGCCAGCGCCACGGGCTTTTCAAGAAAAGTCCAGAAATGGCCCAAAGCGTGTCGCCGCGTTTGACGTTGTAGCTGTCGGGCGCATTGGCCGACAGTTCTGACAGGGCGACGCCCGATTGCGCGACCTGGTCAGCCGTGGCCCGCTGCGTCGGGGTGATGGGGAAATTCTGCGCATGCAACCCCTGCGTGGCGCCCACCAGCAAGATGGCCATTGAAAGTCGGCTGATGTGACCAGAAATAACGTGCATCGTGAAAATTCCCCCGGGCTGACGTGACCCCTTCGCCTCTGGCTGGGGCCTTGTTTAATCTTGACAATCTACTGACGATTCTCTACCTAAGCCCTTGATTAGGCAACGAAAAAGCCATTTGACAAGCCCTTCCTGCGGGAATTGGGATGAAAATTTGCGAAAATAGCGACACCTGATGTCCTGCCCATGACCCAACTCACCATTCTTCGCTACCCCGACCCCCGCCTGCACACGGTTGCCAAACCGGTGGCGACGTTTGACGCTCGCCTGCACACGCTGGTGGCGGACATGCTGGAAACCATGTACCAGGCCGATGGCATCGGACTGGCCGCGACGCAGGTGGACGTGCATGAGCGACTGATCGTGATTGACGTGAGCCCGGACCGCGACCAGCCGCTGGTGTTGATCAACCCTGAAATTGTCTGGGCCAGCGAGGCGACTCAGGTCAACGACGAGGGTTGCCTCTCGGTACCGGGGATTTACGACGGCGTCGAACGCGCCAGCGCGGTCAGGGTGCAGGCGCTGGATGCGCACGGCAAGGTACACGTGCATGAAGCTGAAGGGCTGCTAGCAGTTTGCATGCAGCACGAGATGGACCACCTGATCGGCAAGGTCTTCGTGCAGTACCTCTCGCCGCTCAAGCGCAACCGGATCAAGACCAAGATGATCAAGCAGCAAAAAGGCGATTAAGCTCGGTTGATGCGCGTTATTTTTGCCGGCACCCCAGACTTTGCCCGCGTTGCACTCGACTGCTTACACGTCGCCGGTTTTGACGTTCCCCTAGTCCTGACCCAGCCCGATCGACCCGCTGGTCGCGGTCTGAAGCTGCAGGCCTCCAGCGTCAAGCAATGGGCTGAAAGCCGGTACATCAGCGTTGCTCAGCCGCGGAGCTTGCGTCTGGACGGCAAGTACCCGGAGGATGCCGCTGCGGCGCGCGCTGCCATAGCCGCCGCGCGCGCTGAGGTGATGGTGGTGGCGGCCTACGGCCTGATCCTGCCGCAGTGGGTGCTGGACGCCCTGAGCGAACCATTTTTCGACGGGCCGCCCCTGGAAAAATTAGCCCCCGCGGGGGGCATCCTTCGACAGGCTCAGGACGAACGGGGCGGGGCAGTGAAAAGCGTGGGGGCCCGTAAGCTCGGATGCCTGAATATCCATGCCTCCTTGCTGCCCCG
>JANMBW010000266.1:0-1757 GCA_031360565.1 Polaromonas sp. | reverse complement strand
GCGAGCAACGCTTGCACCGGCGCAATCGTGGCGCGCAGACGCGTGATGTCGACGCCGGCCTTGGCGGCATAACCCTGGGGATCGAGAAAATCGCGCTGCATGTCTATCACCAGCAGGGCGGTGCGCGCAGCGTCAATCGGGTGCGGGGGGCGCCTCACTTTATTGGAACTCATGCAGCACGGCAGCCGCCATGCGCTCGGCGAGTTCGACCGCCATCGCGGCGCCTTTTTCTGCCGTGGAGCCTTTCGCCGAGGACAGCACGCCCGACAGCGGCACCCATTGCTTGCGCGTCGGATAAACATCGTAAGGCGGAAAGAGGGCCGGGCCGTCATCAGGGATCAAGTCAAGGCGCACCAGGTCCGGGTGGTAGTGAAGCATCATCGACGTCTCGATCACCGCCGCGTGTTCCAGCGCAAAGCCGGGAAAGCCATTCGGAAAAACACGCGACAGCGTCGCTTCAGTCAAGAAGTCCCAATACTCCAGCCGTATCACTTCCAACTTGGCTTCAGGACCGAGGTCGCGCAAGCCCAGATCGATGCCCTCGATCAGAAACCATTGGTTTTCATAATGCCCATTGACGACTACCAGCCGGGTCGCACCATGGCGGGCAAACTCGCGCACCGCGTCGCGCACAGAGCCGATCAGGGTGGCGGCATCCACGCTGGTGGTGCCGCAAAAGTGCTGCCCTCCCCCGCACTTGGGCTGGGATTTGTAGCCATACGACAAGGTGGGTGCCACCAGCCCACCTACCCGCCTGGCGGTGTCCGCCGCAACGGCGGCTGACAGCAGACCATCGGTTCCCAGCGGCAAATGTGGGCCATGCTGCTCGAGTGCACCAACCGGCAAAAAAATGGGCGGCTGATCTTGTTTCAAACGTGCTGCATAGTCGAGCCACGAAAGCTGATTCATCCAGACAGTGCTCATGCCTTCTCCTTGGGTTGATGGGGTTCAGATGACGCGTCCGTGGCTTCCAGCAGTGAAGCCGCCGCAATCAGCAGCGCGCCAGCCCACATGCGTGGCAACATCTGCTCCCCGCCAAACCAGGTCACCGACGCGACGGCGACGACCAGTTCGGTAATCAGAATCACCCCGGCGCGGCCGGTCTCCAGATGCGTCACGCCGTACTGCCAGGTGGCGGTTGCCAGCAACATCCAGACAAAGCCGTAGGCCAGCAAAGCCAGAACCAGCCCAGCTGTTATAGCCGGCATAGGCAGATTCTGAGCGCCTATAAACAGTGCTGAAACCACACCGCAGCCGGTGAACACCACCAGGGTTTTAGAGGTCATGGGAACGGCCTGCGTGGCGCGTGAGATCAGGTTGTTACCCGCAAAAGCCAGCCCTGCAGATAGGGCAAGCCAATCGGCCGTGCTCAGCGGAGATTTGAATGCATCCGCCCCACCGATTACCAGCCACAAACCCGCCAAGGCCAGCGCAACGGCCAGCATCCGCCGGCGCCCCACTTTTTCCCCGAGAAAGAGTCGTCCGCCCAATACTGACCACACCGGCGACAAGTAAAACAGCAACATCACCCGCACCACGTCGCCCAATAACAAGGCATTGATAAAAGCGGTATTGGCCCAACCACCTACCAGCCCAAGCAGCACCAGCAACCAAGCCTGGTGCCGCCAGGCCAGGCGTTCACGCCACAAAAAATACAGCCCGAACAGACCCACAGGACCGTAGCTGAACAAGGTGAGAAACGGGCCGGACAGCCCCGCTGCGGCAAAGGCCTTGACCGGCCACCAGGTCAACCCCCA
>JANMBW010000256.1:0-9993 GCA_031360565.1 Polaromonas sp. | reverse complement strand
GTCTCGGCGAGCAGGCCAAGCTCGTCGAGAGTGTGATCGAAATTGGGCAGCCCCAGATCCACGCCAACCAGAATGGCCAGCGGCCTGGCACCAGGTTTGGCGCTCTCGGGGTAGTCGTCGGGACTCAGCTGGCAGGGCTTTCTTCAGAATCGGCTGCTGAGAAGTTCACAGCGCGGCCCGGCACAATGGTCGAAATGGCATGTTTATAGACCATTTGTGTCACCGTGTTGCGCAACAAGACCACATATTGATCGAAAGATTCGATCTGGCCCTGCAATTTGATTCCGTTGACGAGGTAGATGGAAACCGGGACATGTTCTCGACGCAAGGTGTTGAGAAACGGATCCTGAAGTAACTGACCTTTGTTATTGCTCACGATATTTTCCGTGTTGAGAAGTTTTTAGACTTTTGACAATACCACAGCAGTCTCGCGCGACGCGTAGTCCTAAGGCGATTCCTTGTCTGTGAAGGGGTTGTGAGAAGTCTTCATCTGGATCCGCATTGGCGTACCGACCAGGTCAAATTCTTTGCGAAACCGTCCTTCGAGGTAGCGCTTGTACGACTCGCTGACATGCTCCAGCGAGTTGCCATGCACGATGATGATGGGCGGATTCATACCACCCTGGTGCGCATAGCGCAATTTGGGTCGGAACACGCCCGCGCGCTGAGGCTGCTGGAATTGCACCGCTTCCAGCAAGAGCCGGGTCAGTACAGGTGTCGACATCTTGCGATTGGCAGATGCGTGCGCCTGCACAATGGATTTCCACACCGGGCCAAGACCCTGACGCTTGATGGCAGAGATCTGATGAATCGAGGCGAATTTCAGAAAAGCCAGCCGGGTCTCGATGGAACGCGCGAGGGTCTCGCGCTGGTAGGCGTCAACCGCGTCCCATTTATTGATGGCCAGCACCACTGCCCGACCACTTTCAAGGATGTAGCCGGCAATATGGGCGTCCTGGTCGGTTACGCCCTGCGTCGCATCCAGCAGCAGCAGCACCACATTGGAATTCTCAATGGCCTGCAAGGTTTTGACCACCGAGAATTTCTCGATCGCCTCAAAGACCTTGCCCTTGCGCCGCAGGCCTGCGGTGTCGATCAATTCAAATTTTTGACCTGCGCGTTCGAACGGAACAGAAATAGCGTCACGCGTGGTGCCAGGAAGGTCAAACGCCACCAGGCGTTCTTCACCCAGCCAGGTATTGATCAAGGTCGATTTACCGACGTTGGGACGACCGGCGACGGCGAGTTTGATGACCGAGGGGTCGGTTGGCTCGGCATCTTCATCTGCATCCGGCAGGCTCAGAAAGGCCAATGCCGTGTCCACCAGGGTCCGCATACCTTGTCCATGTGCAGCAGACACCGGCAACACTTCACCCAATCCGAGCTCAAAAAACTCTGAAAACCGTCCGCCCTCGGTCATGCCTTCAGCCTTGTTGGCGGTCAGGACGGACGGCTTGCCCAGTTTTCTAAGGTATTTTGCGATGTCGTGGTCCTGCGCGCTGACGCCTGCCCGCGCATCGACCACAAACACCACCACATCGGCTTCGGCCACCGCCTGGCGGGTCTGCTTGGCCATTTCCTTGTAAATACCGCTCTGCGCGTCGGGCTCAAAGCCACCCGTGTCGATCACGATGTACTCGTGCGAGCCCAGACTGCCATTGCCATAGTGGCGGTCGCGCGTCAGGCCGGCAAAGTCCGCGACGATTGCATCGCGTGTCTTGGTCAGCCGGTTAAACAGCGTCGACTTGCCGACATTGGGACGGCCCACCAAAGCAATAACAGGTTTCATCGATTTATCTCAAGCGACCGCAGGGGCTTTCAGTCGCGGTTGCGTCCTATTCAGGCAAAAAGCCATATACGCCGCCATTGCGCGTCACGGCCACCAGCGTGTTGCCAGCTAGCGCCGGAGCCGCCGCAATGGCGGAACCATCGGTGGTGAGCCGGTTCAGCGCAGCACCGTTTTCGCGGGACAGCAGATGTACCGTACCGGAAAAATCACCAATCGCAATCGAGCGCCCGACCACGAGCGGTGCGGTCAGATTACGGTAGCGCAAGACTTCAGTGGTCCACGCGCGCTCACCATCGGTGCGGCGCCAGGCCGTCACCACACCATCCGACTCGGTGCCGTATAGCAGGCGCTCATCCCCATGAATACCCTGTGAGCCGTTGGCAGGCTTGCTCCAGATCAAACTGCCGCGAGTGGCATTGACACAACCGATGCTGGCCTGAAAAGCGCGGGCACACACCACATCGCCCTCGCGGCTGACCCGACCAACCAAGTCCACCAGGCGCTCCACATCATTGATGCCGCGTGGCGACGCAATCGGCGCCTCCCAGCGAACACTGCCGTTGGAAGGGTTCAGCCCCGCCAACCGACCGGCCAGACCAGCAACCAGCGTGTCACCTACCGCCAGCATGACACCCGATTGGCGCAATACCAGAGGCTCGCTGGGCCGCTGCTGGGTCCACAACTTGAGTCCGGTTTGGCCATCAAAGGCATTGACCGACCGGTCTGCTGTCAAGACAAAAACTCGCCCGCCCGCCACAAACGGTGAGGTGTAGGCCTGAGCGCTGAGCCTCTGGCGCCAGAGTTCACGCCCATCCCGAACGGCGACGAGGTCATTGGACCGCGTCACCACAGCCGCGATTTTTCCATCGCTGCCAACGCCCGCCGCGATCGGTGCGCCCACCGTCATACGCCACAGATCAGCGCCCGTGCGTGCGTCCAGAGCCGCCACCGAACCATCACCGCCAGCTACCATCACCGTAGTGCCCGACACATTGACGTCCAGGGGGAAGTTGATCGGTCCAATCCGAGCACTCCAGGCCTGTTTGGCCGACACCAGGGCGCTGACCGCTGGCAAGTCAGCAGGCTTGGGTTTGCTGGAACCCTCGAACATCGAACAGCCCGACAAACTTGCTATTATTATAATAGCAAACAATCCATATTTAGCTTTGGCTACAGGCATAAAAGACTTGAGAATCATGACTTGGACTCCGAATTTGCCGCAGGGCTCACAAGACTGGCCGCTGCAGGAACAGGATCCGCGCCCAGGGCATTGAGCTTGACTTCAACCAGCCTTCGGTACTCTGCCCGTTCGTCCAGGCCCTTGTAGGCTTTCAAATATTCCGCTTTGGCTTCAGCTTTTTTCCCCTGAGCCAGCAAAATATCGCCGCGTCGATCCGCCACCAGTGCGGTGAATGCACTGGAGAAAGTGCCAGACAGCTGCTTGAAAGCGTCATCGTAGGCTTTGCTCTCCAGCAACATCCCGGCCAGGCGCAGGCGGGCGATCGCCTGATAGGCTTCGTCCCCACTCTTGTCGGCGACCCAGCTGAGCGCCGCCTTGGCTGCATCCATGCTGCCCTTATCGTAATAAGTCTTAGCCGCTAACAGGGCGGCCTGCCCGGCGTAGAGGCTGCCGGGATAACGGTCCTTCATGTCGGCCAAAGAGCGGTCCACGCGCGCCATATCGCCCGCTTGCACCGCGCGCTCGACTTCACTGAACAGCACAGCAGCCTGCGCGGACTGCTTACCTTGCCAGTACTGATAACCGTTCCACGCTGCCACAGCACCAAAAACGAGGATCAGCACCCAAGTGATCATGTCGCCGTAACGCTTCCAGAAATGCTTGAGTTCTGCAAGCTGCTCCTGCTCTTCCAAATCGAGATGTTTTGCCATAAAAATCTGTGGTTTTTGGCCCGTCGCGGGCCGATGTCGGTGGTGTTGATTGTAGGGGTGCCCTACCCCATCGAAGAATGCGCGCTAACAGCTCAGCAAAGACGCCCACGCCGCTGGATTGTCCAGGCGCTGAAGGGTTTGCGTCTGCGCAGCCGATGCTTTGTCACCCCGCAGAGGTTTGATGGCGACGCAACCCTCTGCAAGTTCGGCAGCACCAAAAATCAATGCGAAACGCGCGCCGCTGCTATCGGCTTTTTTAAACTGAGACTTCATGCTGCCCAGGCCTTCTGCGTTGGCACCGGCATGCATCTGCACGCTGATACCGGCTGATCGCAATGCCTCCAGTGCAGGCAATACCCGAGGCAGCGAGGAAGCGTCGGGGATCACCGCATAGGCATCGGGCACCGGCAAGGGCACATTGTCGCCCTGCTCCCGCAGCAGTTCCAATACGCGTTCGACTCCGAGGGCCCAACCGACGGCAGGCGCCGACTTGCCACCGATTTGTTCGATCAAATAGTCGTAGCGGCCGCCACCACAAATGGTGCCTTGAGAACCCAGGCTGTCGGTGATGAATTCAAACACGGTGAGGTTGTAGTAATCCATGCCGCGAACCAGGCGCGGATTGATCCGGTAGGCCACTCCGCTGGCGTCCAGCATGGCACGCACACTGTTGAAGTGCTGGAGCGAGGCCTCGCCCAGGAAATCCATCAGTTTTGGCGCCAGTTCGAGCAAGGGCTGCATGAGCGGATTTTTGCTGTCCAGAATACGCAGCGGGTTGCTGTGAAGCCGCCTTCGGGCTTCTTCATCCAGCCCATCTGCATGGGCCTCAAAATACGCGATCAGGGCAGCCCGGTGCTGCTTGCGTTCGTTTGGCTGCCCCAGGCTGTTCAATTCCAGGCGAACGTTCTTCAGGCCGAGCTCTTTCCAAAGTGCGTTGGCCAGCAAAATAAGTTCGGCATCGACCTCGGCACCCGGAAAACCCAGTGCTTCAGCGCCTATTTGATGAAACTGGCGATAGCGGCCTCGCTGCGGTCGCTCATGTCGAAACATCGGTCCGAGGTAATAAAGCCGCTTGCCGCCATCGTAGAGCATCGAATGTTCCGCCACGGCTCGAACCACACCAGCCGTGTTTTCCGGGCGAAGCGTGAGCGCTTCACCGTTGAGCCTGTCATCGAAGGAATACATTTCCTTTTCGACAATGTCGGTGACCTCGCCCAAGCCGCGTACGAACAGCGGCGTAGGCTCGACGATAGGCGTACGGATATTGCGGTAGGCGTAACGCGCCATCAGCTTGCGCACTTTTTCTTCCAGCCATTCCCAGCGCGCCGAGTCAGGCGGCAAAATATCATTCATGCCTTTGACAGCAGTTAATTTGTCAGCCATACAGGTTTATGCGCCTAGCGCAAGGGACGGCGTACCGAAGCGCTTCTCGATGTAATTTTCAACAATGACCCGAAATTCCTGAGCAATCTGGTCCCCGCGCAGGGTGACGCTCTTTTCACCGTCGATGTAGACCGGCGCCGCCGGTGCTTCGCCAGAACCCGGAAGACTGATGCCAATATCGGCATGCTTGCTTTCGCCCGGTCCGTTGACGATGCAACCCATGACGGCAACCTTGAGCTTCTCGACACCCGGGTACTTCGCGCGCCACACGGGCATTTGGGCTCTGAGGAAGTTGTCAATTTCCTGGGTCAGTTCCTGAAATGTCGTGCTGGTGGTGCGGCCGCATCCCGGGCAGGCCGTGACACTGGGTACGAAACTGCGCAGACCCAGCGCCTGCAGAATTTCTGAAGCAATCACCACCTCCTGGGTCCGTGCCTCACCCGGCTGGGGCGTGAGGGAGACGCGAATCGTGTCGCCAATCCCCTCTTGCAGCAATATCGACAGCGCAGTGGCAGAAGCCACGGTCCCTTTGGTTCCCATGCCGGCTTCGGTCAATCCGAGATGCAGCGCGTACGAGCTGCGCCGGGCCAGTTCGCGGTAAACAGAAATCAGATCCTGAACGCCGCTGACCTTGCACGACAAAATGATCTGCTCGCGCTTGAGCCCCATTTTTTCGGCCAGTCGCGCCGAGTCGAGAGCCGAGGTGATGAGTGCCTCATACATGACCTGTTTGGCTTCCCAGGGTTCAGTGCGAAGGCTGTTTTCATCCATCAGGCTGGCGAGCAGTTCCTGGTCCAGGCTGCCCCAGTTCACACCGATACGCACCGCTTTGTCCCAACGGACTGCGGCCTCAATCATCTGACCAAATTGCCGATCATGCTTGTCACCTTTGCCGACATTGCCCGGATTGATACGGTATTTGGATAAAGCCTCGGCACAGGCGGGATAGTCGGTCAACAGGCGATGGCCGTTGTAGTGAAAGTCACCAATCAGAGGTACATCAATGCCCATGCGGTCAAGCTGCTCCCGCACATAGGGCACAGCCTCGGCCGCTTCGGGGGTGTTCACCGTGATACGGACCATCTCCGACCCAGCCAGTGCCAGCTCTTTGACCTGAATGGCCGTGGCAATCGCATCAACCGTATCGGTATTGGTCATGGACTGGACGCGCACCGGCGCATCGCCGCCAACGGTCACGATGCGGGAATTCCAGACCACGCGCGCCTGACTTGAA
Organism: Polaromonas sp.; assembly: GCA_031360565.1. Classification (GTDB taxonomy): domain Bacteria; phylum Pseudomonadota; class Gammaproteobacteria; order Burkholderiales; family Burkholderiaceae_C; genus Polaromonas. The sequence continues at coordinate 3,697 of JANMBW010000256.1, read as the reverse complement.
CGCCGCGCAGTCGGCACCGCAACTTCAATCGGATGGCAAGGTGACACTACTTGACCTCAAATCTGGCGACGTTGTTTTTTGCCAGGGCAGTCAGATCCAAGGCCTGGCCGCGAATCTGCACCTGCGTCGCATCGGCCCGGCCCACTACTGCAGCCAGCGGCAATGCACCCGAAGCGCCGACCACCTCACCGGCATTCAGGGTACGTCGCAATACAACCTGGCCGCGGGAATCCATCACTTCAACCCAGGAGGGACCCTTGGCGCTGAAAACCACGATTCCCGAAGACGGCACTGCCTGAGCCGATTCGATGCGGCCGGCACCAATGAGCTCGGTCGTAGCGCCCACGCCAGCGGCAACTCCCTGACCTGCCAGTGCAACCGGCGCGGAAGGCAACTGAAGCGTCTGAGCCAATTGAATAGCCTTGTCCGTTGTGCCATCAGCTGAACTTGGCTCGCGTGCAGGCACAGAGGTCCCTTGCGTGTCGGCGGTGCCAAAAGCTTGTTCAGGTAGCAGAGGTGCCGGCGCTCCCAGCGCAGTGGTACCGGCACGCAGTGACTGCGGCCATGCCATGGCCCCCGCGCGCTTCATGCCCGCCTGCAACTCCGGCAAAAAAAACAAAACCAGCGCAGCCAGTGATAAGAACACCCCCGTCAGCACAGCTGGCCGAGAAATTTGCGTCCAGACGACAGGACCAGGTCGGTAGCCTGGAGCCCGAAAGGGGGTGTTCAAGCTTGCACCGCGCGTGGTCAGGCTGGGGGCTCCATAGTCCGGCAAGCCATGCAAGACCGGACCGGGATCAATTTTGAGGGTACGGCAAACGCTGGATGCCAAAGCTCGCACAAATACCGCGTCAGGAAACAAATCGAAGCGGTCAGATTCAAGCGCCTCCAACTTTTTTGCTGGCACTTTCAGCAACACCGCTAACGCTGCGATGTGCATGCCCGAGGCTTCGCGAGCCGCACGTAGCCGCTGCCCCGCGCTCGGCCCGTCACCAGCCAGATTGACACCGTCCTGGTAAGGGTGGGGGTGCGCAAAGTCGGCAGAAGTCGGCTGATCGCGACTACTCATTGAAAGCGCCTTTTTCGTAAGCGGTCGCTTCCCGAGATTGTCCAAATCGCCTTTTGAGTTGGTCTGCCAATTGGGAAACGGCCTCCCGATTGTTCAAGTCGCGCTCAATCTTGATCCCAAGCCACAGCGTTTCGGCGTTAGCCTGCTGACTATTATTCAAGCGTCGGATATAAAACTGAGCCCGACTCAGCTCTCCACGCTGGTACAGCAAATTGGACAGGTTGTAGCCGATGACCGGATTACCCGCATCGAGCTGGTAGGCGCTGGTCAGGCTTTGCTCCGCCTCCTGTCGCTGACCGGCGCGCGCCTGACAGATGCCCAGCATCATCAAGCTTTTGGCCTGCGACGCATAGGTCGGGTTGGCGATGGCCTGGCCAAATAATTGCGACGACTCACGGTGCCGCCCCTGCTGGCACAGCAGCCAGCCGTAATTGTGTGCCGAGTCGGCGTCACGCGGATTAAGCACCAGGGCGCGACGAAAACTGTCCTCAGCCAACGGGATATCGTTGAGTCGCATGTACACCAACCCTCTGAGGTTGTACGCCTCTCCAAATCCCGGATCTGCCACCAGCGCCTGCTTGATTTCATCGAGCGCCACGTTGGTCTGACCCTGTTCGAAATAGCCACTGGCGAGTTCAAGCCGAAGCCGGGCCCGTCGGCGCACATCGGGTTCATCCGATTCGGTGACGATATCTGCCTTGCCACTTGCAGAACTGGACAGGCCCTGGCTACCGGCACAGCCGGCCAGCAATACAACGCTCCAGCAAATGGCTGCACCTACAACAGAGCGGACAAACTTCATACGTCCATTCCCTTTAGTACTGTGACCTTGATGCTCTCGAGCATACCTTGACGCTGTGACGCCATACGCCGCCGCGCATCAGTCCGGTCCTGAATGTCACCGGCCAGTTGCCCGCAAGCCGCATCAATGTCATCGCCCCGGGTTTTCCGGACGGTCGTGACCAAGCCAGCATCCTGCAGAATTTTGGCAAATGCCAGCACCTGTGCCGGGTCTGACCGCTTTAAACCGGACACCGGAAATGGATTAAACGGAATCAGGTTGAATTTGCAGGATAGGCCCGCGCTGGCATGGCGCTGCATTAAAGCCACCAGTTGCTCGGCATGTTTTGGCTGGTCGTTTACGCCGTCCAGCATGCAGTACTCGAAGGTGATGAAATCTCGCGGCGCTGAGTCCTGGTAACGGGTGCAGGCCTCGAGCAACTCGGCAATGGGGTATTTGTTATTCAGCGGAACCAGATTGCTGCGCAGTACATCCTCAGGCGCGTGAAGGGAGACGGCCAGCGCGACCGGGCAGTCCTGCGCCAAGCGGTCAATCATGGGCACCACGCCCGAGGTCGAAACGGTGACACGCCTACGCGACAAACCATAGCCGTGGTCATCCAGCATGACGCGTAGTGCCGGCAACAGTTGCGAATAATTTTGCAGCGGCTCCCCCATGCCCATCATGACCACGTTGGAAATGATTCGCTGATTCTGTCCAGACTCTTTGCGCAGCGTGTGTTCTGCAAACCAAAGCTGACCCACGATCTCGGCAGTCGTCAGATTTCGACTGAAACCCTGATGCCCGGTAGAACAAAACCGGCACCCCACCGCGCAACCCGCCTGGGATGAAATACACAGGGTTCCTCTGTCCGCTTCGGGGATGAATACGGTTTCAATGACATCTCCAGCCCCCACGTCAAACAACCATTTGATGGTGCCATCGGCAGAGTCGTGACGGGTCACCACCTTTAGCCCGTCAATGGATGCCGATTCTGGCAGCTTGTCCCGAAGGGACTTGGCGAGGTCAGTCATTTGCTCGAAACCGGTTGCACCCTGGTGGTGAATCCAGCGAAAAAGCTGTGTCGCGCGGAATCTCTTTTCGCCTAACTGCTCACAAAAGGCTGCCAGACCTGCCAAATCGAAATTAAGAAGATTGACGGTCATGGCAGGGATCGGGTGGGGCAATGAATCCAGGCTGCCGACACACCCTGTTCGGGTAGCGCAGCCGGGACGCAGACATGCCTAGCGCGAATAGATGTTCATGCCAGGAAAGAAAAAGCCAATCTCTACACTGGCCGTTTCGGCCGCATCAGAGCCATGCACCGCGTTGGCGTCAATGCTTTCGGCAAAGTCGGCACGAATAGTTCCAGCGGCGGCTTTCTTGGGATCGGTAGCGCCCATCAAATCCCGATTTTTTAAAATCGCGTTGTCGCCTTCGAGCGCCTGAATCATCACAGGACCGGAAATCATGAAATTCACCAAGTCCTTGAAGAAGGGACGCTCTTTGTGGACGCCATAGAACGCCTCTGCCTCACCGCGAGAAAGATGCGCCAGCCGGGCTGCTACGACTTTCAAGCCAGCCGCCTCAAAACGCGCAGTGATTTGCCCGATAACATTTTTCGCCACTGCGTCCGGCTTAATGATCGATAGAGTCCGTTCGATTGCCATAAAAAATTCCCTTAACCTTGATTTTTAGAGATGGTCCAAAACCGGAGCCAACCCAAGATTTTAACCTGCGAGAGTCAATGGGGCGAATGCGTCTAACGATTCCCGCCCCGACTGCCACCGCCGCGGTTCGAGTTGCCACCGCCCCCTCCGGAGCCGCCATTGCCGCCTCGACGCCGC
>JANMBW010000254.1:0-1976 GCA_031360565.1 Polaromonas sp. | reverse complement strand
GCCGGTATTCTAACCAACTGAACTACCACTCCTGGTAGAAATAACTTTTACCCATCAACTCTCATTGATGAATCAAGTCGCTGACCATTGCTGGCTGGCGGTTATCAACTTGTGCCTCATACATTCGTTCAAAAGAACGGTGAATGATGGCGACCCCACGGGGATTCGAACCCCGGTACTCACCGTGAAAGGGTGATGTCCTAGGCCTCTAGACGATGGGGTCAAAGCCGTGGAACTTTCCGGACAGGCTGCCTTGCAACCTGACAAAAATGCTACTTCAATTCTTCTCGATCAAAACCGAGGTTGTGGTGGAGGTAAACGGGATCGAACCGATGACCTCTTGCATGCCATGCAAGCGCTCTCCCAGCTGAGCTATACCCCCAAATTACCTCTTAACACCCCCAAGAAAGCTGGCGGACCAGTTTTCGTCGAGCCTTGAATTATAGCCCGAATATCAATCTGGTTTCAAGCTCTAACCCGGCTTCAGGCGTGCCAGCACATCTTCGCGCGCCATGAGCTCCAGCACTGCGTCGAGCGACGGGGTTTGCGGCGTTCCAGCGACCAGGACGCGCACTGGCATCGCCAATTGCGGCATCTTCAGGCCGGTCTCAGCCAGAACCTGCTTGATGGCCGCAGCAATACCGGCTTTTTGCCAGTCACACGCCGCCAGCGCAGCAGCCAAGGCGTCCAGCGCGGGGCGTACCGCCTCGGTCACATGCGCAGTCACATCGGCGGCACTGGGCTGCCTGCCCGCAACCAGCACTTCCAGCCAGCCCGCCAGTTCAAGCAGCGTGCTGCAACGGTCCTTGAACAAGCCGCATCCGCTTACCAGCCGCGGCCCGCTCAGACTCGCCGCGGTGACGGTCGAAAGGAAAGGCTGCACCAGATTTGCCAGCGAGTCATCAGGCATCGCCTTGAGATGCTGGGCGTTGACCCAGCGCAGCTTGGCTTCATCAAACTGGGCTGCGCTCCGGCCCAAATGGTCAAGGTTGAACCACTTGACGAACTGCTCGCGACTGAAAATCTCGTCGTCGCCATGGCTCCAGCCCAATCGCGCCAGGTAGTTGACCATGGCGTCCGGCAGGTAGCCTTCCCGCGCATACTGCGTCACGGCCTTGGCGCCGTTGCGCTTGCTCATTTTCTCGCCCTGCTCATTCAGAACCGTAGGCAGATGGGCATAAACCGGAACAGCCTGGCCAAGCGCCCGAAAGATATTGATCTGGCGCGGCGTGTTGTTGACGTGGTCATCGCCACGAATCACATGCGTGATGCCCATGTCGATGTCATCCACCACCACGCAAAAATTGTAGGTGGGCGTTCCGTCGGGGCGGGCAATCACCAGATCATCCAGTTCGTCGTTGCTGATCTCAACGTGGCCCTTGACCTTGTCGTCCCAGACGACCGAGCCGCCCTGCGGATTTTTAAAGCGCAACACCGGCTGCACGCCCGCCGGAATGGCCGGCAGCGTCTTGCCAGACTCGGGCCGCCAGGTACCGTCGTAGCGCGGTTTTTCTTTGGCTGCCATCTGCCTTTCACGCATCGCATCCAGCTCGGCAACGCTGGTATAGCAGGGGTACACATGACCCGCTGCCTGCAGATCGGCCAGCACCGCCTTGTAGCGATCCATGCGCTGCATCTGGAAAAAAGGACCCTCGTCATGGTCCAGGCCCAGCCAGCGCATGCCTTCAATGATCACATCCACGGCTTCTTGCGTGGAGCGACCGACATCGGTGTCTTCAATGCGCAAGATAAAGTCGCCGCCGGTCGCGCGCGCAAAAGCCCAGGGGTACAAGGCCGAACGAATATTGCCCAGGTGGATGAAGCCGGTGGGCGATGGGGCAAAGCGGGTGCGGGTTCTGGCAGTCATTTCAGGCTGCCCAATCCACGCTCCAGGTCAGCCTTCAGGTCATCTATATGTTCAAGCCCCACCGCCACACGAACCAGTCCTTGGCCAATCCCCGCGGCCTGACGCTGCG
>JANMBW010000118.1:0-4526 GCA_031360565.1 Polaromonas sp. | reverse complement strand
ACCAAAACCCTCGTATATAGAAGGAAAAAGCAATGCAAGTGCGCCTTCGTAAAGGCTACGCAACTGATGATTGCTTACGTTATTTAAAAATTGCAATGATCCCTCGCTTTGAAGCTTGATCGTTTCTGAGGGTAGATTCATGTTGCCCCAGCCCGCATGGCCCACGACAATCAATGGAAAATGACTTCGGATCGATCTCGGTAGCGCTGCATAGGCAGCGATGAGGGTTCGGAGATTTTTTCGGGGCTCAAGACTTTGTATCGGTTACTCAGGCTCACATCATGGCGGATACCGAAAGCCTGGGTCAGGCGGGAGTCGTGTGGCTAGAGAAATTAGCTGCTACGCAAGGAGGTCAGCGTCAGGTGAGAATTCCGACCATCACTGACCCACGCGGCACAGACTTTGCCAAGGCGGGCATGCTCAAGCAAAGTGGCTGGATGCTCGACCTCGAGCAACGGGCTATCGATGCTTTCGTCAAGCTTGGTGTGTCAATGACAGATACCTGCATCAACTACCAGACGATTCAAGCACCCACTCGCAACGAGTCTGTTGCATTTGGCGATACGGGCGTTGTCATCTATTCCAATTCAGTTTGCGGGGCGCGCACCAACTTCGAGGGTGGGCCGTCCGCCTTGTCAGCTGGCTTGACAGGGCGCACCCCACGTTATGGCTTTCACCTGGATGTCCACCGCCGCGCGACTCTACGCATTCGTGTCAGCTACACCCCGCGCACGCTCAACGACTGGGGCGCCCTTGGCGGGGTGATTGGCCGTTTGGCAGGAAATTATTGGTCAGTTCCTGTGGTGGAGGGACTGGAAAATGCGCCCGGCTCCGATGCGCTCAAACACTTCGGCGCGGCCATGGCCAGCTTTGGCTCCATCGCTTTATTCCATCTGGTGGGTATCACGCCCGAAGCCAATCGTATCCAGGACGTGGGCGGCGACAAGTTGGCAGTTGCCCATCAGGTGGGTGAACAGGAAATCAAGGCGTTTCAGTCGGCCTATGCAGTGACGGATGACATCGATGTAGTGGTGTTCTCGGCCCCACAACTCAGTTTGTACGAGTTGCGTGACCTGGCCAGTTTGTGCGATGGGCGGAAGTTCATTCGCCCACTGTTGGCTACGACCAGCCCTCAGATCAAACCTGACGCTGACCGTATGGGATACACCGCTCGCATTGAAGCGGGTGGCGGTCAGGTTCTGTCTGGTATGTGTTTTTACCAGTCCTATGCTCGCGAAATTGCAGAGGCAAATGGCTGGAAGCGACTGGCTACCAACAGTGCCAAACTCGCCAATATTCTGGGGGGTTACGGCTATGTCCCCATGCTGGCGACGATGCAACGCTGTGTCGAAGCAGCCGAAACCGGGAAACTATCATGAAAGAAATTACAGCGCGTCACGCCATTGGGCAAGTCGTACAGGGCATGGCCATGGTCGCCGATGATGGCTTTTCTGCACGGTACGATCTGGATCGTGTCAACGGCATTTTTTCTAGGCCATCCCACAAGCTGGCGGGTCGGTCATACGTGGGAAAAATCCTGATACTCGATACCGCGAAAGGGGGTGTTGCAAGCGCCTGGATGCTGCATGAAATGGCTTCACGCCAGAAAATTCCTCTGGCCATCGTATTCAACACCGTCAACCCCATTCTGGTTCAGGGCGCCGCGTTCGCGGGGATGACCATGTTGGCTGGATTTGACGAGAACATCACTGCCTGGGTAGCCGACGGCACGATAGTTGAGATCGATCCGGCTCGCAAATTGCTGCGGGTGCAATAGCTTAGGTAGCGGCTGGCGTACACACGACAGTTACGCCGTTCCCGCGCCCGTCAGCGGACGGTATGCACGGGGTTGGACAGCCGGCCGATGGCATCAACCTCGCAGACAATCTCGTCGCCGTCTTTGAGGTATCCCTTGGCTGGAACCATGCCGTCGGTGCCAGACCACTTGCCTCCGAGTTCAGCATCGGTAGACCAAGCCGTGCCACTGGGCGTACCGGTAATGATCACCATGCCGGGGCGCAGCGTGACATTGATCGAAAAAAAGTGAACCAGCTCAGCGACCGACCAGATCATCTGCGAGGTGCTGCTGATCTGCCGCAGCTCGCCGTTGACCCAGGAGCGAACCATCAACTGCTGCGGATCGGGGATCTCGTCGGCAGTAACGATACACGGGCCCATCGGGGCGCTGCTGTCGAAGAGTTTTCCGCGACCGAGTTCGTACCAGTGGGACCCGTCGGGGCGCGTGCGAACTTGCCGGTCGCGCGCTGTCACGTCGTTGACGATGGTGTAGCCAAACACGTGCTCTAGCGCGCGGTCAACCGGAATGTGGCGACCGGGCTTGCCTATTACTGCTGCCAACTCAACCTCACCATCGAGCTTCTTGGTCAACACCTGGTCGAGCACGATCGGTTGGTCGGGGCCGATGACGCAGTCGCGGGTCTTGACAAAAAATTCCGGCTCCTTGCCACTGATATCAGCGCCCGCTTTTTCCTTGTTGTGGCTCAGATAATTGCTGCCCGAGCACAGGATCGTGGTGGGCATCATCGGCGCGACCAGCGTGACTTGATTTAGTGCGACGCGCCCCGCTCCGCCCTGCTTGCTGCGGCTAACGGCCTGGCCGACGGCTGTCTTAAGGGTGCCCCAGTTCCGGATCAGGGCGATGGTGTCAGCCAACTGGGCATCGGCCTCACCGGCCACAAAGGGCTGGGCGCGCTGCGCGGCCAAAAGGTCGACGACGGCGTCGCCGTCAAGGACGCCAACACGGGTGGCACCATTGAGTTCGAAGTTAACGATCTTCATGGGAGCTTTCGAAAAATGACGGGTAAGTGGTTATTCAATCTTGCCCATCTTGGTAAGCACCGCATCAAGGCGCGCGGTGTCGGTCACCAGGAACTGCGCGAACTCATCGGCATCGAGAAACTGCACCGGCGTTTTCAGGGTCGACATGGCCGAAGTAAAGGCCGCATGACCAGACGCTTCCCTGATTGATGCACGGAGGCGGGCAATGACCGGCTCAGGTGTGCCCACTGGGACGAACACACCGGTCCACAGGTAGAACTCGCCGTCGTAGCCCTGTTCCCTTGAAGTGGGGACGGCCGGCAGCGACGGCACGCGGTCGCGGCTCATGCTGGCCAGCACCTTCACCTTGCCGGCGGCGATATGGCCGGCCATGGCACCGGGAGTCTGCATCGTGGCGTCGACTTGCCCTGCCAACAGCGCATTGACCTGTTGCCCACCGCCGCTAAAGGGTGCGTGGATCATCTGGAGGCCCGCGGCGTGTGCAAGAATTTCCATCGCCACATGAGTCGTGCCGTAGATGCCCGAGGAACTATAGGACACCTTGCCCGGCTTGGATCGCACCTCTTTAACGAAATCGGCCAGCGTGTTCCAGGGACTGTCTGCACGCACGAACAGCAGGGTAGGGTCGGCCGTCAGCCGCGCCACCGGCCGGAACTGGTTCATCTGGAAGGTGGTGGCTCGGCCGCTAATGCGGTCGGAGATCGGAATGGTGATGATGCTGGGCAAAGCCATCATGACGGTGTAGCCATCGGCCTTGGCCCTGGCCGCTGCCGCCATGCCGATGGCGCCGCCGGCGCCGCCCTTGTTGTCGATCACAACATTCTGGCCAAGGTTGGCCGCCATGCCAATGGCCAGCGGACGGGCCGTGATGTCCGACACGCCGCCTGGCGAGAACGGCACCACCATGGTGATGGGTCGGTCGGGGTAAGTCTGCGCCGACGCACCGGTCACCGCGGCAAGCGTGGCGATGGCAAGCGCCGAACGGATCCAGGCAGAGACCTTCATCGGAATATTCTCCTCATGATCGGTTATTGCGGATTCCTTGCTCTTACAAGCTGCAGATAAGAATTTCAGCCACGTAGCAGCCAGTATCGCACCTCAGCGCAACCCTCGATCCGCAAGAAAACCCTAGATTGACAGTGATTGGAGCGTCAAAGACTCAAGCGGAGCGTTTCAGGTGCGCTGATAAACCGCCAGCTCGTTGAGGCTGATTTACCAAAGAAAAAGGCCGCCAACTGTATGTCGTTAGCGGCCTTTATCGGGTCGTATGGTGGAGCTGGGGGGATTTGAACCCCCGTCCGCAAGCCTTGTTCGGGCAGATCTACATGTTTAGCGGTCTGATTTAAGTCTCGCTTTCTGAACCGCGCAGTCGCACGCTATACAGAACGCCAGCACCCTATTTTCTTGCCCCGGGTTAAGGTACCCAGCCAGGAGCCAGCCGATAAAATTATCTTTACAGCCTGGAATCCGTAGCTTGCGCTAAAGACCCCTTGCCCAGCCTATCGGCCTGCTGTTGTAAAGCTCACAGGCAATTAAGCTGCGAGTGCGAAACGTTCGTCGTTTGCAGTTAGTTTGGTTGAATCAGTTTTACGAGCACACTCAGCTCGACATGCACCACACCGCGTCCGAACCCACGTCGAAACCAATGCAGCCCCAAGCTATATATTTTAAGCTATTTCCAATAATTTCATGAGTGCGAATGGCTTATCGATGGTGAAGTCGGCCTT
>JANMBW010000040.1:0-3136 GCA_031360565.1 Polaromonas sp. | reverse complement strand
GTCGATTTGAGGGCGGTCAGGCCTTCGGCGGTGGAGGTGGCTAGAAAAGTGAAGATCTCGCGCAGGTTGACTGCGCCCGGCAGGTGGCCAGCTGCGTAGGTGTCGGCATCGCGGGTGTCAATGATGACGACCGGCTCGGCGCCCATCATGGCGGACAGTTGTTCAGGTGAAATGAGAACGCTATCGGTGGTCATGGCAAGCTCCAGATGAGGTCACGGCACATGCCGTCACACTGAAGATTGCAACCCTCGTGCCAGAGCGGACTAGGCGCACATTTTCATCAACATATCGGCCTCAAGCCGGATAAAATCAGGGACTCATGCTATTAAATACATAGCAACACAAAAAGCGAAACCAAGCGATAAGCCACACAATGGCTACAAATTGTCGACATTGTGAAGGCCAAGCTTCTGCAAGCGGTAGCCAAACTGGCGCGCCGTCAGGCCCATTGCTTGTGCCGCGCGAGACTGGTTGCCGCCGTGTGCCGCAAGCGCCTGCCGCAGTTGCGCCGCCGAGTGGGACTGCGCGGACTGGTAGTCGCGTACCAGTGGCGCTGCCGGAGCGGGCGGTGCCTTGGGTAAAGCGGGTGGCTCAGCTGCGTGAAAACTTTGCTCTTCGGCCGGCAAAAAACGTTCGAGCTCCTCGCCGGTAACCATGGCGCTGTCGGTCAGCAGCACCAGACGCTCCACCACATTACCCAGCTCCCGGATGTTGCCGGGCCAGGGGTGCTGCTCCAGCCGGGCCAGGGCGTCGGAGGACAGGCTCACATTGCGTTGATTGGCCTGGTTCACACGGTTCAAAAAATGCAGCGCCAGGGCGCGGATATCTTGCTGGCGCTCGCGCAGCGAGGGCAGACGTATCGGGATCACGTTGAGCCGGTAAAACAGGTCGCGCCGGAAAGTGCCGCGCCGCACATCTTGCTCCAGATCGCGGTTGGTAGCGGCCACCACACGCACCTGCACCGTGATCTCCCGATTGCCACCCAGGCGGACGATGGTGCCTTCCTGCAAGGTGCGCAGCAGTTTGGTCTGCATGGCCAGCGGCATCTCGCCAATTTCGTCGAGAAAAATGGTGCCGTGGTTGGCTTGTTCAAACCAGCCGGCCCGCGCGCTCTGGGCGCCGGTGAAGGCGCCGCGCTCGTAGCCAAACAGCTCGGATTCAAATAGCGTGTCGGGAATGGCCGCGCAATTGACCTTGATGAAGGGCTGGTCGCGGCGCGGGCTGGACAAGTGCACGGCGCGCGCGAACAGCTCCTTGCCGGTGCCCGATTCACCGAGTAGCAGCACGCTGGCCGACGCCTCGGATACGCGCTCCAGCTCGCTTAGTGCCTGTAGCAGTGCAGGGGACGTGCCGATGATGCCGTAGCGTGCGGCGGCTGCTTTCAGCGCTCGCGTCAGCAGCTCGTTTCGGGCCTGCAAGGCGCGGGTCTTGTCGGCCACCAGCGCCTGCAATTGCAACAATTGGCCAGCCAGCGTGGCCAGAATTTTGAGCACCGCCACATCGTCGTTGAGCTGGCGGTCGCGGCTGCGGATGCGATGGCAGGCCAGCACGCCGATCACTTCGCGGTTGACTTCGATCGGCAGTGCGATGAAGGCCACGATCTCTTGCGGCAATTGCGACCGGGCCACTGAGCGGGCCAAAAACTGTGGCTCGGCATCAATGTCTTGCACAATGATCGGTTGCGCCGTCGCCAGCACCCGGCCGGTGATGCCCTCGCCTGGACCGTAACGTCCGCGCGCCATCTCTGCGCGGGTCAGGCCGTAGGCGTAGCGAATAGCCGAGGCCGGCCCCACGGCAGGACCGGAACGTGCCACAGGCTTGCGGTCAGCCAGGCCGCCCAAGGCAATGTTGCCAACAAAGTCGGCCAACACCACCCGGCCCCGGTTCAGTCCCAGCAGCTCTGACATCAGATGCAGCATTTCGCGCAGCACCACCTCGGGTGCCAGGCTTTTGCCAACCAAACGCATGACTTCACTCATCAGCAGCAGCTCCTGCGCCCGCCATTGCGTGGCTGCCGCGGATTTGCTGATCGGGAGTAATGCCGGGACATTTGAGGCCATGTGCCAGACAAGCAATAAGCCCGCCAAGTCGAATCCTCTCTGGAGTGGCATCAGGCCTCAATCGGCTCGACTTATGTTAAAAATTAAGCAGTACTTAGCAAAACTCGCGCTGACAGCATGGGGCGTAACGCTAGAGTCGGCGGGTCAGCGAGAGTCCAACAACGAAAGACAAACATGCGTATCGCGATCATGGGTTCGGGCGGGCTGGGCGGCTATTTTGGCGCCCGGCTGGTCCACGGCGGGGCCGCAGAGGTCCATTTTGTGGCACGCGGCCAGCACCTTGAGGTGATGCGCCGGGACGGCCTGCGCATTGAAGGTCCAGACCCGATCCACGTTAAAAATGTTCAGGCTACCGAGCATCCTGCCGACATCGGCGTGGTCGATCTCGTCATGCTCTGCGTCAAATTGTGGGACACCGAACAAGCGATCGAGCAAATCCGCCCGATGGTTGGCCCCAACACCGCCATCGTCTCGTTCCAGAATGGAGTGCTGAAGGACCAGTATCTGCGTGCCGCGTTCAATCCGAATCAGTTGATGGGCGGTGTGGGCTATGTGGCGACCACCATCAAGGCTCCCGGTGTGATTGCACAGACTGGCCCCATGCAACGCCTGCTGTTTGGCGAGTTCGATGGCTCGCGCTCGGCCCGTGGTGAAGCGTTGCTGGCGGCCTGCCTGGCGGGCGGCATCAAGGCTGAGCTCTCGAGCGACATCGTTCGCGAAATCTGGCAAAAGTACGTTTTCCTGGTCGGCCTGTCTGGCACGACGACGACCATCCGCAAGCCGATTGGACCGATTCGCAGTCACCCCCAGACCCGGGCGTTTCTGCATGACGTCATGCACGAGGTGGTGCAGGTCGGTCGCGCGCAGGGTGTGGCGCTGCCGGAAGACTACGCCCAGGTACGCCTGCAACTGGCCGACGAGGTGTCACCCGACATGACAGCATCGATGCACCACGACTTGCAGCGCGGCAACCGGCTGGAAGTGCGCTGGCTGGCCGGCGGAGTGGTCGAACTCGGACGGGCCAAGGGTGTGGCGACACCCCTGAACCGGGCGATCGCAGACATTCTGGCGCTGCA
>JANMBW010000038.1:0-8498 GCA_031360565.1 Polaromonas sp. | reverse complement strand
ACCGCCCATGGCGCTAGGCAGACCCGCCGCGATTCCGGCGAAGATCAAAATGGAAATGCCGTTACCCAAGCCACGCTCGGTGATCTGCTCGCCCAGCCACATCAAAAACATCGTGCCGGCAGTCAAGCTGACCACGGCGGTCATCCTGAATCCAAATCCCGGAGCCAGGACCAGCCCCGGCGAACTCTCCAGCGCTATGGCAATACCCATGGATTGAAACAAGGCCAAGCCAAGCGTGCCGTAGCGGGTGTACTGGGTGATTTTTCGACGTCCGCCTTCCCCTTCCTTTTTGAGTTGCTCAAATGTCGGCAAGACATAGGTCAGCAACTGCATGATGATGGATGCAGAGATGTAGGGCATGATCCCTAGCGCGAAAACCGTGAAGCGCGACAAGGCACCGCCAGAAAACATATTGAACAGATTCAATATGCCACCCTGCTGTCCCTTAAACAACTCTTTGAGTTGACCAGGATCAATCCCGGGCACTGGGATGTGCGCGCCTATCCGATAAACCACCAACGCCAGCAGCAAAAATACGAGCCTGCTCCGCAAATCACCGAACTTTCCGGTTTTCGCAATCTGAGCTGATTGGGTTGCCACTGATTCCGTCCGTAAAGGCTTAGGCGATCGAGCCGCCAGCGGCCTCAATGACCAGCTTGGCTGCTGCCGTGGCAGAAACGCCATTCAACTTGACGGCTAAGGTCAAGTCACCGGTTTTGATGATCTTGACATTCTTGGCATGCTGACCTACCAGACCTGCAGTCTTCAGGACCAGCAAATCGACATCAGCCAAACCGAGTTGTTCGAGGGCAGACAAGGTGACTTCTGCATTGAACTTGAGCAGATGCGACTTGAAGCCGCGTTTTGGCAGACGGCGCTGCATAGGCATTTGACCGCCTTCAAAACCCACCTTGTGGTAACCGCCAGCGCGCGATTTCTGACCTTTGTGCCCGCGACCTGCAGTTTTGCCAATGCCCGAGCCAATACCGCGACCAACACGTCGCTTGTAATGTTTCGCGCCTTCACCAGGCTTGATTCCGTTCAATTCCATTATGAGTCTCCGCTCAGACAATCTTGACCAGATAACTGATCTTGTTGATCATGCCGCGCACTGCCGGCGTATCCTGCAACTCGCTCACACTGTTGACACCACGAAGGCCAAGACCACGCACCGTCGCGCGGTGTGACTCTTTGGTACCAATCGGGCTGCGAATCAGCTGTACCTTAACTTTGTTTTCTGTTGTCATTTCAATACTCGCGATGGTTTCAGCCGAAAATCTCTTCGACCGATTTGCCACGCTTGGCTGCAATGTCAGAAGCCGTGGTGGAGTTGTTCAGTGCATCCATCGTGGCGCGCACCATGTTGTACGGGTTACTCGAACCATGGCTCTTGGCCACGATATCGGTAATACCCATCACTTCAAACACTGCACGCATCGGACCCCCTGCAATGATGCCGGTACCCTTGGCTGCCGGCATCATCATGACACTGGCAGCACCCCAATGGCCGAAGACGTTGTGGTGAATCGTGCCGTTTTTCAATGACACCTTGGTCATGTTGCGACGCGCCTCTTCCATGGCTTTCTGCACAGCCGCCGGCACTTCTTTCGATTTGCCCTTGCCCATGCCGACCCGACCATCGCCATCGCCGACCACTGTGAGTGCGGCAAAGCCGAGAATGCGGCCGCCCTTGACCACTTTGGTCACGCGGTTCACCGCGATCATTTTTTCCTTCAGACCATCGTCTGGAGCGTCGTTTTGCTGTTTTGATTGAAACTTGGCCATACTTAATTCCAGTCTGCTTAAAACTGCAAACCAGCTTCGCGAGCCGCATCAGCCAACGCTTTGACGCGGCCGTGGTACGCAAAACCGGCGCGATCGAACGCCACTTTCTCTACACCTGCTGCTTTTGCTTTTTCAGCAATGCGCTTACCAATGGCTTGCGCGGCAGCAACGTTTCCACCTTTGCCCGTCGCACCGATTTCTTTGCGCACTTCCACCTCTGCAGTGGACGCAGCAGCCAACACTTTGGTGCCGTCGCCAGAAATCACGCTGGCATAGATGTGCAGATTGGTCCGATTGACCGTCAAACGGGCGACGCCCTGGGTGGCGATACGAATACGCGTTTGACGTGAACGACGAAGGCGCTGCTCTTTTTTGGTCAACATGATGCAGCTCCTTATTTCTTCTTGGTTTCTTTGATCGTGATCTTTTCATCCGTGTACCGGATGCCCTTGCCTTTGTAGGGCTCAGGTGGACGCACTGCACGAACTTCCGCTGCGATTTGACCCACGCGCTGGCGGTCAGAACCTTTGATCACCACCTCAGTAGGGGTCGGCGTTGTTACCGTGATTCCGGCAGGCATATCCATCACCACCGGGTGTGAATAACCCACCGTCAGGTTCAGTTTGGCGCCTTGTGCCTGGGCTTTGTAGCCTACGCCGATCAGGCTGAGTTTCTTCTCGAAACCCTTGGTGACACCGGTCACCATGTTGTTGACGAGCTGGCGCATGGTGCCGCTCATGGCATTGGCTTCACGCGAATCATTCGCCGGGGCAAACGTCAGTTTGCCGGCGTCGTTGGTGATGGTGACCAACGGGTTTTGAGCCAGGGCCAGGGTACCGAGGGCACCCTTGACATTGATCTGGTCGTCTTTGATGGCCACATCCACGCCCTGGAGCACGGCTACTGGCATTTTTCCTACACGAGACATTTAGTTTCTCCTCAATGTCGCCGTTAGGCCACGTAGCAAAGCACTTCACCGCCGATACCGGTAGCGCGGGCTTTACGATCGGTCATGACGCCCTGCGGCGTCGTGACAATTGCCACGCCCAAGCCATTCATGACTTGAGGAATGGCGCCATGGCCTTTGTAAACCCGCAGGCCAGGGCGGCTGACGCGCTCGATGCGCTCAATCACGGGCTTACCTGCGTAGTACTTCAGGGCGATTTCAAGCTGGGCTTTGCCTTCGTCGGTTTTGACTGCGAAGCCATCAATGTAGCCCTCGTCTTTCAAAACCTGCGCGATAGCAACTTTGACTTTTGAAGACGGCACCAGCACAACAGCTTTTTCAACCATTTGCGCATTCCGGATGCGTGTCAGCATGTCGGCGATAGGGTCACTCATACTCATTTTGTGGTTCTCCTATGCTTACCAGCTTGCTTTGGTGATACCAGGGATATCACCCGCAAAAGCCAGTTCACGAATCTTGGCGCGAGCCAGGCCGAATTGACGGAACGTCCCACGCGGACGACCCGTGATCGCACAGCGATTACGCTGGCGAGTCGGGTTGGCGTTGCGCGGCAACTTTTGCAGCTCAAGTCGAGCCAGGGCGCGCTCGTCGTCAGTGCGCTTGAAGTCGTTAGCTGTTTTTTTCAATTCAGCGTGTTTCTTGGCAAACTTGGCGACCAATTTGTCGCGCTTGAGTTCACGTTGCAGCAATGCTTGTTTTGCCATCTTGCGCCTTCAGTTCTTGAACGGAAAACGGAAGGCGGTGAGAAGTGCCTTGCACTCGTCATCGGTCTTGGCCGTCGTGGTGATGCTGATGTTGAGTCCGCGCAAGGCATCGACCTTGTCGTATTCAATTTCAGGAAAAATAATTTGCTCTTTCACGCCGATGTTGTAGTTGCCGCGACCGTCAAATGCACGGCCAGATATACCGCGGAAGTCACGGACGCGCGGCAGCGCTACCGTCACGAAGCGATCAAGAAACTCGTACATCTTGACGCCGCGCAAGGTCACCATGCAGCCAATTGGCAAGTCTTCGCGGATTTTGAAACCGGCGATAGCCTTCTTTGCCTTGGTGACCACAGGCTTCTGGCCTGCGATCTTGGTCATGTCGCTGACAGCGTTATCCATGACCTTCTTGTCGGCAACCGCCTCGCTCACACCCATATTGAGCGTGATCTTGGTGATGCGGGGAACCTGCATCGGCGATTTGTAGCCAAACTTTTCAATCAGGGCGGGCGCGATTTTTTCGCGAAACTGGGCTTGCAGGCGGGCCTGCGATGCAGCTTGCACAGGGGCGGTTTTTGCCATGTTTATACAGCCTTGATTTCGTCGCCACTGGACTTGTAGACGCGCACTTTTTTGCCGTCAGCCAGGAGCTTGATGCCAACCCGATCAGCCTTGCCCGAGGCAGCATTGAAAATGGCTACGTTGGACTGGTGAATCGGCATGCTTTTGGGAACAATCCCGCCGGTGGTACCCTTGAGGGGATTGGGGTTGGTATGTTTCTTCACGGTGTTGATACCCTCAACCAGCACATGGCTGTCGTCGGTACGCAGCGTGATCGTGCCACGCTTGCCTTTGTCGCGGCCCGCGATGACGATGATTTCGTCGCCTTTGCGAATTTTGTTCATGGCGTGTCCTTACAGAACTTCAGGAGCCAGGGATACGATCTTCATGAACTTTTCGGTGCGCAGTTCGCGCGTGACCGGTCCGAAGATACGGGTGCCAATGGGCTCCAGCTTGGCATTGAGCAAGACTGCTGCGTTGCCGTCGAATTTAACCAGGGAACCGTCGCCGCGGCGGATGCCCTTGGCAGTGCGAACCACCACAGCGCTGTAGACCTCGCCTTTTTTGACACGGCCGCGCGGTGCAGCTTCTTTAATGCTGACCTTGATGACGTCTCCCACGCTGGCATAGCGCCGCTTGGAGCCGCCCAGCACCTTGATGCACATCACGGATTTGGCACCCGTGTTGTCAGCAACATCGAGTTTGGATTGCGTTTGGATCATTTAAATGTGTTCCCAACTTGCACCGGAATACCGCTTTTTCAAGCAGCAAGCCAATCAGTCTTGGGCCTGTCGTCCACACTGCAAACCACTCGCAGTGCTTCCGTTAGGCATAATTTCCGCTGTATTTCAAGCGAAGCCCATGATTATTAGGCATTGCGACGCTCTTGTCAACAGCCCCTCGCGCAAAAACCCTTAAATTTGCATTCCCGAGTCCTCAAACCGGGCGGTTTCAGGCTGGAAGCGTCGCATATTGGTCGCAAAGCGCCAGAAAATCTTCCAAACCCGGGTCAAACCCGGTTTCTTGTCGCAACAGGGTCGCAACCCCTGGCGCCATCGCTTTCGCCAGCCTCGCATCTAGAAACAACACCCTCGATCGCCGGGCCAGCACGTCTTCGACTGTCCTGGCGTATTCGATTCTTGCTGCAAACCGCACCATGGCTTCCGTCAACCCACCACCCAACGCATGGTCTGCGCCCGCAAGCGCCAACACGTCCGCCGCGTCGCTGCCATACAGATGGATGCCGGGAGCCGCCCATAAACCCTGCGCTGTCTCCTGCGCACCCAACAGGGGCAAGTGGCGCGTCACGCCGCCGGGCCGCGCCGCCATCAGGCCCGCTGCAAAACAGCTGTCCAGCACGTCCTCGGCCATAGAACGGTACGTCGTCCATTTTCCGCCGCTTACCGTGACCAGCCCACTGGTGCTGATGCGCACCGTGTGTTCGCGCGACAGGTTTCGGGTTGCACCATAGGACTCGACGCCTGCGCGGGCCGGTCTGACCAGTGGCCGCAAGCCGACCCAAATACTTGTGACATCGGCGCGCCCTGGGGCTTTGCTCAGGTAACGGGCCGACTCGTTCAGAATAAGGTCGATTTCGGCACCAAACGGCAAGGGCTCACGCGCCAGGTCATGGCGCGGCGTATCGGTTGTCCCCAATATGACTTTGCCTAGCCAGGGCACCGCAAAAAGCACCCGTCCGTCGCTGGTTCTGGGAATCAGCATGGCCTGCTCGCCAGGCAAAAACGATGCATCCACCACGATATGCACACCCTGACTGGGCGCCACCATGGGCTCGACCGCGCGCCCGGTGGCGCGGTCGTCTTCTGCGCGGAGATGGTCTACCCAAACGCCCGTCGCGTTGACCAAGCAGGTGGCCTTGAGCGCATGCTGCTGACCTGTTTCCTGGTCTCTGACCTGCACGCCCGTCACTTTTCCGTCTTGATAAAGCCACCCGGTTGCCGCGCAATAATTCACTAGCAGGGCGCCGCGTGCCGCTGCCGTACGAGCCAAAGCCAACGCCAGACGAGCATCGTCAAATTGAGCGTCCCAGTACAGGACGCCGCCGTTCAAGCGTCCGTTTGACCCCTGCTGCCGGGTATTGGGCAACCGGGCTAGCGTTTCGCTGCGGCTTAACCATTTGGTCCCGCCCAAGCTGGCACGGCTGGCCAGAGCGTCGTAAATCCTCAGGCCGAGACCGTAAAAAGGCTTCTCCCAAAGCTGGTAGGTCGGCATGACGAAGGCCAGCGGATGGGCCAGGTGCGGCGCGTTGGCCAAAAGAGATTGCCGTTCATGCAGAGCCTCCCGCACGAGAGCCAGCTTGCCTTGCGCCAGATACCGAACGCCACCGTGAACCAGTTTGGTCGAACGCGATGACGTGCCTTTGCCAAAGTCATGCGACTCCACCAGCACGACCGAAAATCCGCGCGCAGCGGCGTCCAGCGCAATGCCCAGCCCGGTGGCACCGCCACCCACGACTGCCAGGTCGTAGATTACAGGGCGCGCCAGTTGCGCCATCAAATGCGCTCGATGCGACGGGGCAGGCAATACAGCCATAGCGGTGCGTGACCCGCCAAGTCGGGGTCTTAGCCTTCCGCCCAATGCATGGCGCGCTTCAGCGCCTGGTGCCAGCGAGCCAATTTGGCAGTTCGCGCTTCGTCACTGATCCGCGGCTCAAAGCAGCGATCCGCCCGCCAGCAGGTCGAGATTTCCAAGGTATCCGCCCAAAATCCCACCGCTAGCCCGGCCAAATAGGCTGCGCCCAATGCTGTAGTTTCCGTGACCTGGGGCCGGACCACTGGCACGCCCGAAAAATCCGCCTGCATCTGCATCAGCAGGTCGTTGCAACTGGCACCGCCATCTACCCGCAGCTCTTTCAGGGCCACGCCGGCGTCCCGGCTCATGGCGGCCAGCAGGTCCGCGCTTTGCAGAGCGATGGCTTCCAGGGCGGCTCTGGCAATGTGCGCCCGGCTGGTCCCGCGACTCATTCCCAGCAACGCGGCGCGAGCATAGGGGTCCCAGTGGGGCGCCCCCAGCCCGGTGAAGGCGGGGACCAGATACACATCACCGGTATCGGGAACACTGGCTGCCAAGGCTTGCACCTGGTCTGCGGATTCGATCATCTGCAAGCCGTCGCGCAACCACTGAATCGTCGCGCCCGCCATGAAAACGCTGCCTTCCAGGCAAAAGGTGTCATGGCTGCCGATTCGCCAACCCACCGTACTTAAAAGCTGGTGACTGGACGGCACCGGCATGCTGCCGGTGTTCATGAGCATGAAGCAACCGGTGCCATAGGTGTTTTTGGCCATGCCGGGTTGGAGGCAGCCCTGCCCAAAGGTGGCCGCTTGCTGGTCGCCGGCCATGGCAGCAATTCTGAGCGGCCCGCCCAGCAGTGCGGCGTCGGTCTCGCCCAGCACCCCGCTGCTCGCCACCACTTTAGGCAGAACCGATACCGGAATATTGAACAAGGCCAGCAAGGCTTCATCCCAGGCCATGGTGTGGATATTGAACAGCAAGGTGCGGGAGGCATTGCTGACGTCGGTCACGTGAAGGCGCCCGCCGGTGAGGTTCCAGACCAGCCAGGTGTCTATGGTGCCAAAGGCCAGTTCGCCGCGCTCGGCCCTGGTGCGTGCGCCGGATACGGTATCGAGCAGCCATTCCAGTTTGGTGGCAGAAAAATAGGCATCCAGCACCAGCCCGGTTTTCTGCTGGATCGTGACCGTGTGGCCTGCATCCCTCAAGGTGTCGCAGCGGCCTGCCGTCCGGCGGTCCTGCCAGACGATGGCATTGGCTACCGGCTCACCCGTCTTGCGATCCCACAGCACCGTGGTTTCGCGCTGGTTGGCAATACCGATGGCCGCAATGCGGGCGGCTGCCGGGGTTAAATTTGCTATTGAATCAATAGCGTAAGATGGCCGTCCGACGCTGGCCAGCGGCATATTCTTCACGCATTCTCGGGCCACGGCGAGCTGCGTCGCCCAGATCTCACGCGCGTCATGCTCGACCCACCCTGGCTGCGGGAACAGCTGCGCAAATTCGCGTTGCGCCGTCACCAGCACCGCACCGGACCGGTCTATCAGCAGCGCGCGCGACGAGCTGGTGCCCTGGTCAAGCGCAAGTACGTAGTCCATGATGGTTTAGCGTAACGCATCGCGGCGGGGATAACATCGCGGACCAGGAACACCCACCATGACCATCTCCTCTCCATACCCAGACAGCCCCCCTGCCCACGATAGCGGGAGCATCGCCTTCATTGGTGGCGGCAACATGGCCAGCGCCATCATCGGGGGATTGCTGCAGCGCGGCACACCCGCTGGGCAGATTCAGGTGGTGGAGCCATTCGAAGAGCAGCGCATCAGGCTGACACCCCTGGGCGTGCTGGTCCATGAAACGCCCGGGCCTTCGCTGGCCCGCGCCAAGGTGGTGGTGTGGGCCGTCAAGCCCCAGACCTTCAGGGAGGCAACGCTGCAGACCCGGGGTCACAC
>JANMBW010000004.1:0-1837 GCA_031360565.1 Polaromonas sp. | reverse complement strand
CGTTTTTCCCACCCGTCACCGGAGGTTGAGATGGCCGAACGGGTGTCGATTCAAACTGCAGATTTCAATCTTGCCGACGAGATTGCATCGCTCAGGCAGGCGGACAAGCGTGTCGGTGCCGTCTGCAGCTTTATCGGCACGGTCCGGGACCGCAACGATGGCGTGAATGTCAGTAGTATGACCCTGGAGCATTACCCGGGCATGACTGAAAAAGCCATCGAGGCCATGATCGACGAGGCTTTCAGGCGCTTTGATCTTTTTGGCGCGCGTGTGGTGCATCGCGTCGGGCTGTTGCAGCCGCTGGACCAGGTGGTGATGGTGGCGGTGACGTCAGCGCACCGGGGAGAAAGTTTCAAGGCCTGTGAGTTCTTGATGGATTACCTTAAGACCCAGGCGCCATTCTGGAAAAAAGAAGAGACGCCAGACGGTTCCCGATGGGTCGATGCGCGGGTCACCGATGACGCGGCACTGGCGCGTTGGGGCATTCAGGCGGGCAACGCCTGAACCTCGTTTTGGCGTAGCTGGTTCGGCGCCTGCTCGGGCGGCACAAACGGGGGTGGAACAAAGGCGGCGCGGGCATGGTCCTCCAACCCGTCGGTCAGGCGTTGCAGCAATACCATCAGCTGCACACGCTGCTCATCCGACAGCGGCTCCATCAGCCGCTGGTAGGCGCGTTCTGCCGGTTTTTGGGCCTCACGAAGCAATTGCTCGCCCTCTGGCGACAGGGCTACCGCCAAGTTACGCCGGCTTTGCAGCGCCTGGGAGCGCCTCACCAGTCCGCGCGATTCGAGCCCGCGCAGCACCCGCAACACCGTCACCTTGTCGAACCCCAGGGCGCGCGCCAGGCTGGACTGATCCAGCCCCGGAGAAGCGCGAAGTACTGTCAAGGCACCGAACTGGGCCGGCGTCAGGCCGACACCTCGGCATTCGTCTTCAAACACCGCTGCAGAAATCTGATGCACCCGCCGCAGCAAAAAGCCAGGCCGGGAATACAGCAGCGAGAGGTTGTTGGGTAGCGTCTGGCTCATGTTGGGCAGGGCGCGTTTTGATTGTGGTGCAATCGCGTGATAGTCCGGCAGTTTCGTCGAGAGATTCTGCATTGTGATGTATTTGGAAATTATTTAACATTCTCGTGCCTGACACACCACGCCTCCGATCGTGGCTTTCTTCATCCTCTTTACATACTCTTCCCATCCTCTTCCGTAGCACGCTCATGAATACCGCCACCATCACGCCCGCCCAGCATCCCAAATCCAGCGCCTACCAGCGCATCGCTACCGAAGAAGCTTTCGCGCCGCCCGAGATGCTGGACATCTACCGCAAGATTCTCGCCAAAGGTGATGTCGATCCAGGCTTCAAGGGCCTGATGGGTTTTTACATGAGCAGTCCGAGCGCGCGCGCCCAGCACATCATGCGTTGCCTGACCGACCTGGACCAGCTGCGACTCCAGCACATGGATGAATGCGGCATTGACAAACAGGTGATCGCGCTGACCGCACCCGGCGTGCAGATCATGGACAAGGCTACGGCGGTATCCTTCAGCCAAGTGGCTAACGACCAGCTGGCCGAGGCGGTTCGCCGGCACCCGAGCCGCTTTGTCGGCATGATTGCTGTTGCGCCGCAGGATCCAGCGGCTGCCGCCAAGGAAATCGAGCGTGGCGTCGGCAAGCTGGGCATGCGCTCGGTCATCATCAACTCGCATACCCAGGGCGAGTACCTGTCGGACCCCAAGTTCTGGGACATCTTTGCCGCCGCCGAAGCCCATAACGTGCCGATTTACCTGCACCCCACTTCGCTTCCTGCCAACATGATCCAGCCGTTTCAGGAGTGCGGCCTG
>JANMBW010000527.1:0-2733 GCA_031360565.1 Polaromonas sp. | reverse complement strand
AGTTGACGCATCTGTTCCCAAGCCCGGCCGTGCTGGCAGCACTGGACCTGACGAACGGTGATGCTCTGGGGACATTGGGCATCGTGAGGCAGCGGCAGACGGCCATCGTCAGCCTGGCCCGGGCCGTGGTCGATGGACGCCTGGCTTTGCGTGCGGGCGCCGACGTGCCTGCCACCGTCGCCGCACTGAAAGCCCTACCGGGCGTTGGCGAATGGACGGCGCAGTACATCGCCATGCGCGCCTTGCGTTGGCCCGATGCGTTTTTAGCCGGCGATGTCGCGCTGCACAAGGCACTCGGCGTGCAAGGTCTGAGCCAGCCGGCCAAGCGTGCCGAGCTGGCAGCGCTGGCCTGGAAACCCTGGCGCAGCTATGCCGTCATTCGGCTGTGGCAGGGTGGCAGCGCAAGTCACTTGTCACATGCTCCTCAATTCATAGCAACAACCGACCATCCGACGCTGGCTACAGCTCTTAAAAGCGTAATAAAACGGCCTCCCAGCAGCGCCAGGTTGGGCACCCCCTCGAGGTCAGACGCATGAAATTTGACGCTTCCATCGTTCACACCACTTTTTCTTGTCCACTGGGCACGGTAATCATTGCGGCGACGCGTCAGGGCCTGGCGGGACTCTGGTTTGACGACCAGCGCCACCTGCCGCCAGAACTGGCCGGATGCCCACTGTGGCGCGCGGAGCCAACGCATCCGGTACTGGTGCAAACCATGGCGCAGATTGGCGAGTATTTTTCTGGCCGGCGTCTGGCTTTTGAACTGCCGCTCGACCTGGTGGGCGGCACCGCCTTTCAGCGATCGGTCTGGCAAGCGCTGCTGGCCATTGCGCCTGGAAAGACCGCGAGCTACGGCGACATCAGCGCCGGCATCGGCCATCGGGCTGCGGTACGGGCAGTCGGCGCTGCGGTGGGCCGAAACCCCATCAGCATCATCGTGCCCTGCCACCGTGTGCTGGGTGCCAGCGGGGCTTTGACCGGATACGCCGGCGGGCTGGAGCGCAAAAAAGCCTTGCTGAAACTGGAAGGCGCCCTGCCTTGAAAACCTGATGCCTCCCTTGACCCTGACCTGACCGCGCCAGCAGCCACGCCAGCTGCGAGGCTTATTGCAACATGCCTGCCACCACATTGATGCTGAGCGCCACGATCAGCAGGTTGAAGGCAAATGACAACACGCCGTGCACCAGCGTCAATCGACGCATCTCGCGTGAGGTCACCTGAACATCCGAGACCTGGGAGGTCATGCCCACCACATACGAGTAATACATGAAATCAAAATAGTCCGGCTCGACGTCCCCTGGAAACGTCAGGCTGGGACCCTCAGCGTCGTTGGCTTTGTCGTGCTGGTAATAGCGATGGGCATAGTGGAAAGCAAAAATCGTCTGGATGAACAGCCACGAGACCATCATCGCGATGACCGACAGGCCGATTTGGACCATGCGCGCCATGCCCGACAAGGCCTGGCCTTGCTGCATCAAGATGGTGATGGCTGCCAGGCACACCACGGTCGCCAGAAACAAGACAAAAAACAGCACCATGTTCGGTTCGTCCTGGGCTTGAACCCGTTCCCGGGTACGCCGCGCGTCAAACTTCAGGCACAGCCACCACGACAACATCAGGTAAAGCGCCACCCCGCAACACCAGCCAAGCAGGCCACGAACGGGCCAGTCCAGCGGCAAGGGCAACGCGGCTGCCGCCACCCCGGCCACTAAACCATAGATCAAGCGCTGCGAAGCAGTGGTCTCGGAAAGGTGGTGGCGCATGGCTGACATTGTGCGGCACGGCCGGTGTACAGCCTACTGGCGGCGCGTGTAAACACCCACTGATGCGGGTCCGCAAGGCGTGTAACATCCGGCTGCTTTAGCCTGCCAAAACCCATTTAGTTGCCATCACGAGTCGAGGAAAGCAGACCATGAAGATTCACCCCGCCACGCCAGCGCAGCGGCAGTCGCCCGCCTGGCTCCGACTGAGCCGGCTCGCAGCCGCCTGCTCTGCCAGCGCTGTTGCCTTGCCGGCCGCCTGGGCGCAACAAGTCGCACCCCCGCTATTGCAGGAGGTGGTCGTCAGCGCCAGCCGCAAGGAGCAACTGGTTTTCGACGCGCCGGCGGCCATCGACGCGGTTCAGGTCGAGCCGTTTCGTACGGCCTCGCCACTGGTCAACCTGTCCGAATTGCTGGGCGGAGTGCCGGGCCTGCAAATACGCGACCGGCAAAACTTTGCGCAAGACCTGCAGCTGTCGGTGCGGGGCTTCGGCACCCGATCAACCTTTGGCGTGCGGGGTGTCAGGTTGCTGATTGACGGCATACCCGCCACCATGCCGGATGGACAGGGGCAGGCGGCAACGGCCAGTTTGAGCTCGGCCAAACGCATTGAGGTGTTGCGCGGCCCGGTCGCACAGCTGTACGGCAATGCCGCAGGGGGCGTGGTGCAGGTGTTCACCCAGGACCCTCCTACAACACCTGAAGCCGCGTATTTTGGCCTGACCCTGGGCGCCGGCTCCTATGGCCAACGCCAGGTAGGGGTGTCGGCGGGTGCAGGCACGGAAACGCTGGGCGGCCTGATTGATATTTCGCGTTATTCCACCGACGGCTATCGTGACCACAGCGCAGCCGAACGCACGCAGATCAATGCCAAGGTGGTGGCGCGTCCATCTACCGACACAACGGTGACCGGTGTGTTCAACAGCTTTAACCAACCCAGAGCGCAGGACCCGCTGGGCCTGACGCACGCCGC
>JANMBW010000500.1:0-3937 GCA_031360565.1 Polaromonas sp. | reverse complement strand
CCTATATCGACGCGGTTCAGGCAGCGATAGATCGCCTGCTGCCCTCAATGCCGCGCGCCGCCATCATTGCCAAATCCCTGAGCGACCGCGGTGCGCTGATCCACACCCGCAGCATGGAAGAAGCCTGCGCCCTCAGCAACCGCATTGCGCCGGAGCACCTCGAAGTGTCGAGCAACGATCCGCACCGCTGGGAGCCGCTGCTCAGGCATGCCGGTGCGATTTTCTTGGGTGCTTACACCAGCGAATCTTTGGGCGACTATTGTGCGGGTCCTAATCACGTGCTGCCGACCAGCGGCACCGCGCGCTTTTCCAGTCCCCTGGGTGTCTATGATTTTCAGAAACGGTCCAGCCTGATCGAGGTCAGTCGGGCGGGCGCGCAAACTTTGGGTACCGTTGCCGCTGAACTCGCTTACGGCGAAGGCCTGCAGGCGCATGCGCGGGCTGCGGAGATGCGCTTGAACACAGTGCCGGACATGCGGGCGGACCCGTGAGCCTGCTCAGCGACAAGCTCAAAAAACTGATCCGCCAGGATGTGCAGTCCATGCACGCCTATGCGGTTCAGGACTCGGCGGGGATGGTCAAGCTTGACGCGATGGAAAATCCGCACCGCCTGCCCGCAGCATTGCAGGCCCATTTGGGACAGCGTTTGGGCGCATTGGCCTTGAATCGTTATCCCGACAGCCGCGTAAACGATTTGCGCATGGCGCTGGCGGACTACGCTGGAATGCGGCCGGGCTTTGGAATCATGCTCGGTAATGGTTCGGACGAACTGATCTCGCTGTTGGCAATGGCCTGCGATGTGGCTGGTGCCTCCATTTTGTCGCCTGAGCCCGGCTTTGTGATGTACCGCATGAGCGCACAGCTGCAAGGTCTGCGCTTTATCGGCGTGCCATTGACCGCCGACTTTGAACTCGACGAGGCCGCAATGCTGGACGCCATCCGCCAGCAAAAACCGTCCATCACCTATCTGGCCTACCCCAATAACCCAACGGCTAATTTGTGGGACGACGCGGTCATCGAGAAGATCATTGTTGCGGTGGGTGAGCAAGGTGGCCTGGTGGTGATGGACGAAGCCTACCAGCCGTTTTCCAGCAAAAGCTATCTGGACCGGATCGCCCGGCACGGTCATGTTTTACTGCTTCGCACGCTCAGCAAGTTTGGTCTGGCCGGTGTCCGGCTGGGCTACCTGATGGGCCCCCGGGCGATCATTGAAGAAATTGACAAGGTCAGGCCACCCTACAACATCAGCGTTCTCAATTGTGAATGCGCCTTGTTTGCGCTCGAACACCGTGAGGTGTATGCGGCGCAAGCCAGCGAATTGATTGGGCAGCGTGCTATGCTTTTTGATAGTATCGGAAAAATGAGCGGTGTCAAGGTATGGCGCAGCGACGCCAACATGATGCTGGTACGCGTCCCCGATGCGGCTCAGACCTTCGACCGCCTGAAGGCTCGCCGGGTGCTGGTTAAAAACGTTTCTAAAATGCATCCATTGCTGGCCAACTGTTTGCGCCTGACGGTCGGTACGGCCGATGAAAACGCCCAGTTGCTGGCGGCGCTTGAAGAATCACTATGACCCTTTCCACACTTTCCAACTCGCCGCCCCGCCTTGCAGAGGTCTCGCGCAACACGGCAGAGACTCAAATCGTCGTCAAGCTCAACCTGGACGGCACCGGCAAGTCCAGCCTGTCAACCGGCATCGGATTTTTTGACCACATGCTGGACCAGATCGCCCGCCACGGCCTGATCGACCTGGACATCCAATGCGTCGGCGATCTGCACATTGATGGTCACCACACGGTGGAAGATGTCGGCATCACACTGGGGCAGGCGGTTGCGAAGGCTGTCGGTGACAAAAAAGGCCTGCGCCGTTACGGTCATGCTTATGTCCCACTCGATGAAGCGCTGTCCCGAGTGGTGGTCGATTTTTCGGGCCGTCCGGGCCTGGAGATGCACGTCCCCTTTAAAAGCGGAATGATAGGTACCTTTGACAGCCAGCTGGCTTATGAATTTTTTCAGGGTTTTGTGAACCACGCTTTCGTTACGCTGCACATCGACAACCTGCGCGGCGACAACTCCCACCACCAGGCGGAGACGGTGTTCAAGGCCTTTGCTCGCGCGCTGCGTATGGCGCTGGAGATCGACCCGCGTTCGGCCGGCGTGATTCCGTCGACCAAAGGTTCTCTCTGATTCGAACTGGCTGCACGGCCTCATGCGCGTCTGATTCGGTTCATGCCCACACCTAAAACCGTTGCGGTGGTCGACTATGGCATGGGCAATCTGCGCTCGGTGTCGCAGGCGGTGCGGCATGTTGCCCAGGGCAGCGGCTTTGAAGTGGTGGTCACCTCCAGCGCTGAAGACGTCCTACAGGCCGAGCGTGTGGTGCTGCCGGGACAAGGGGCGATCGCTGATTGCATGCATGAGCTGGCCGAATCCGGCATGTTGGCTGCAGTGTTGCATGCGGCGGCCAACAAGCCACTGTTTGGGGTGTGTGTCGGCATGCAGATGCTGCTTACCCATAGCGAAGAGGGCCGCCCTGGCGACGGGGGTGCGGGAACGCCCGGATTGAATCTGATTGGCGGCGAGGTGGTGAAATTTGACCTGGCCGGGCAGGTGCAGCCTGACGGAAGCCGTTACAAGGTGCCGCAAATGGGCTGGAACCAGGTCTACCAGTCGGCGCCTAGCCATCCCGTTTGGAGCGGGGTGCCTGACGGGGCGTATTTTTACTTTGTGCACAGTTTTTACGCCTGTCCGTCGGATGCGCGCCACACTGCAGGCCAGACGGACTATGGCCTGCGCTTTGCATCTGCCATTGCACGCGATAATATTTTCGCTACCCAGTTTCACCCTGAAAAGAGTGCGGATCAGGGCCTGGCCCTGTATCGTAACTTTTTGTACTGGAATCCCTGATCCGGTAGGACAGTCCGGTGGATTTGCAGAATGTGTATCTCTACGTTTTTTTGACCGCTACATGCTACTAATTCCCGCGATTGACCTGAAAGACGGTCACTGCGTCCGCCTCAAGCAAGGCGACATGGACCAATCCACAATCTTCAGCGACGATCCCGTCGCCATGGCGCGCAGATGGGTCGGCCAGGGCGCTCGCCGCCTGCATCTAGTGGATTTGAACGGCGCCTTCGCGGGCAAGCCCAAAAACGAAGCGGCCATCAAGAAAATTCTGCTGGAAGTGGGCAGCGAGGTGGACGTGCAACTTGGTGGCGGCATCCGCGACCTCGACACGATAGAGCGCTATCTTGATGCGGGTCTGCGCTACGTCATCATCGGCACCGCAGCCGTGAAGAACCCCGGGTTTCTGCAGGACGCCTGCACCGCGTTTGGCGGCCACATCATCGTCGGTCTGGATGCCAAAGACGGCAAGGTCGCGACGGACGGCTGGAGCAAGATGACCGGCCATGAAGTAATAGACCTCGGCAAAAAATTCCAGGACTACGGCGTCGAGTCCATCATCTACACCGATATCGGGCGGGATGGCATGCTCAGCGGCATCAATATGGATGCCACCGTCAAGCTGGCGCAGGCGCTGACGATCCCCGTCATTGCTTCGGGCGGCCTGTCCAGCCTGGCCGATATCGAAGCACTGTGCGACGTCGAAGACGAGGGCATAGAGGGCGTGATTTGCGGCCGGTCCATCTACAGTGGCGATCTTGATTTCGCCGCCGCTCAAGCCAGAGCGGATGAGTTAAACGGATGACCCTGGCCAAACGGATCATTCCCTGTCTTGACGTTACCGGCGGCCGCGTCGTCAAAGGCGTCAATTTTGTCGCGTTGCGTGACGCCGGTGATCCGGTCGAGATTGCGGCGCGCTACAACGAGCAAGGCGCGGACGAACTCACCTTTCTCGACATCACGGCCACCAGTGACGGGCGCGACCTGATCCTGCACATCATCGAAGCGGTGGCCAGTCAGGTCTTTATTCCCC
>JANMBW010000451.1:0-5154 GCA_031360565.1 Polaromonas sp. | reverse complement strand
GCCATCTGTCGGCCTGCAGGCAACGAATGCTGTGCGGCAGTGCAAAATCTGAAGTTGCCAGACTCCATTCCTCACCACCGGATCGATGCCAAGATGAATGACTCGTGCATTAACCGACGCGCCCGGCTGTACCTTGCGGCCATGCTGGGGGCCACCCTGCTGCTACCAGTGGCGGGCCACGCCCAAAGCGTTTTCCCCAACAGGGTCATCAAGGTCATCGTTCCGGTGGCCCCCGGCGGTGGAGCCGATGCCGTAGCCCGCATGCTGACTGAAAAAATGTCTCAGTCGCTCGGCACGCCGATCATCATTGAAAACAAGGCAGGCGCGTCTGGCTCAATCGCTGCGATGGAGGTCGCTCGGGCTGCGCCGGATGGCTACACCTTGATGCAATGTTTCGTGGCGACCCACAGCACCAACCCCGCTGTCTTCAAACTCAAGTACGACCCGGTCGCTGATTTCACGCCGATAGGCATGATGGCCCAAACATCGAACGTACTCGTCGTTGGCGAAAAGAGCAGTGCAAAAAACCTTCAGGAGTTTTTAGTGCAGGCTCGGGCCAAACCTGGCGGGATGAGCTTTGCCTCTGCAGGCGCCGGGTCGGCGACACACCTGATCATGGAATACCTTGAAAACCAGTCCCGAGCAAATTTGGTTCACGTGCCTTACAAAGGCGCTGCACCAGCCATGCAGGACCTGCTGGGCGGCCAGGTAGATGCGATGTTTCCCAGTCTCACGACCGCGCTCCCACACATCCGGTCGGGCAAGCTGCGAGCGCTGGCTGTGGCATCGAGCAAGCGCGACCCACTGCTGCCGGATGTGCCGACCGTAGCCGAGCAAGGCTTCGCAGGCTTTAGCGCAATCCAGTGGTGGGGCTTGTGCGCTCCTGCCAAAACGCCAGAGAGCATTGTGGCGCGCCTAAACAAGTCACTTAATCAGGCACTGGCACTGCCCGAAATCTCTGCCAGGCTACACGATATGGCGGCCGAGCCGACACCTGTGAGTCCGGCGCAGTTCGAGAACTTTCTGAAGACCGAGGTCGCCAAGTGGACTCAACTGGTACGCGATACCAAACTCCAGATTGAACCTTGATACCGCGATCAATTCGGTTCAGGCATAAAAAAAGCGGCACCACAACCAAGGTGCCGCTGGATGTTCATCTAGGCTGAATGATTACTGATTTGCCACCAGCAGATTGTTTTCAATGCGAACGCGATCACCGACCTTGAAGGGTGGTGCCGATGGATAGGTGATGGTTTGTGTACCGCCACTTTCAAGCCGTGTCACCACTTCGAAATGGGTGTTTTTCTTGATGTTCTTTTCGATTTCCCGCCCGGCATAGGCACCTCCCACTGCGCCCAACACTTGCGCTGCCGTCTTGCCATTGCCACCGCCAACCTGGCTCCCTAGCAGTACGCCGGCCAGTCCGCCACCGATCAATCCCAGATAACTGCCATCTCCCTTGACTTCAATGGCATTGATCGCTTCGATTGCGCCGCAGTTGGCGCAGGCACGGGGAGGCGCATTAAGGGGTCGGACAGCGTTGGCGACCACTAATGGGTCTCGCAGCACCGCCTCGGCCTGACGGTTGTCTACCCTCAAGTTGGCGGTCACACGCGAGTTGGGCGCGATGCGATCACGTGACTTGACCGTATAGCTGCCCTGGTAGTTTCCAGCAGTGGTCTCATCCAGGAATACCTTGCCGTCGACACCGTCAAGTCGAACGCTGGCTTTTCCGCCCGGCGTACCTGCCAGGGTGAAGAACAAATCTGAGCCTGCATCAATCCGGCTTGCTGGTGCAACAGTGAAACGTTCGATACGCGGCGCAATACCCGTAGGCACGCTGCCAGCTTGCGACCGCCAGGGGGCGCCCGCCTGCAAGGACTCATCCAGCACGACACTGGCTACCTGATTTCCCAACCGCAGATTGGCGGTAACCATGCTGAGCGCCGACAGCCTGTCTGACCGGCGAATGGTGTAAGAACCAACATAGACGCCCGGCTCCGTCTCACCCAGCAAATACTGGCCGACGATGCCGTCAATACTGATACGGGTGTCGGCACCAGCCGTTCCGTAGAGCGTGAAGATCAACTCGGTGCCCGGACTGAGTTGATCTACCTGCTTGACGTCGAAACCGGTGATCGCGGGCGCTGCAAGGGGCTGTGCGGTGGCCGCAGTGGAAACGAAGGTCAGCGTCCCGAAGGCCAAGATGGCAAACAGTGTTTTTATGATTTTCATATGTAAGGTCATGGTGGCCTGTCTTTTCGAATTGATGGGGATAATCTGGCGCTGCTTGAATATGACACAGGAATTGAACCTACATCTCAAAACGAGCGTTTAGCCTACACCATGACGCAACTTGCGGAAATGGTGTCCGGCAGCCAAGCATGTTGATAACCTACAGGCAATCACCCTCTTGCAAGGCGACGTTCAGCCGCCATTCACACTGCGCAATACTTGTCCTGAATTTCAGTGTCTGCAAGCAACTCAGCAGCGTTACCGTGGTGGACGATTCGACCTTGATCCATGATGTAGGCCCGGTCTGAAATTTTTAACGCTCTCTCCACGTTTTGCTCGACCAGCAATATCGTGATGCCCTTTTGCCGCATGCCGTCAAACAGGATGAACATTTCGTCAACCAGAATGGGCATGATGCCCTCGGATGGCTCGTCGAGCAGAATCATTCTGGGCCGCGCCATCATCGCCCTGGCTATTGCCAACATTTGCTGTTCGCCGCCCGACATGGACGAGCCGTCCTGATGCAGGCGCTCTTTCAGCCGAGGAAAGGTTTGGGCTATCTCGTCGACCATACTGCTCATCTCGCCGCGAAGGGTGCTCGCCGTCAGCCCGAGTTGCAGGTTTTCAAGCACGCTCAAGCTGGGTACGATTCGCCTGTCTTCAGGGACATAGGCCAGGCCACGGTGAAACCGTTCGTGCGTTTTAAGAGGCAGGATATCCACCTCGTCAAAGAGCACCCGTCCACTGCGCTTTTCAACCAGCCCCATCAAGGTCCGGAGAGTGGTGGTCTTTCCAGCGCCGTTGCGACCCATCAAGGTCACTATTTCCCCGCGCTTGACCTCAAAATTCAAACCCTGTACTACATGGCTGTGGTCGTACCAGGCATTGAGCTGTTCAACTTTTAGCATGCTGTTATTTTTGCCTGTGTTGATTAGTTCTGACCCAAATAGACACGTTTGACTTCGGCGTTGTTGCGAATGTCATCGGGGCTGCCTTCGGCCAGCAACTCACCGTGATGCAATACCAGCAGGCGCTTGCACAAGCCCATGACCAGCTTCATTTTGTGTTCAACCAAAATAATGGTTCTCTCGGCAGACAACTGCGTGATCAAATCCATCATGACCACGGTTTCCTGTGGCGACATGCCAGCGGTGGGCTCATCCATCAACAGCAATTTTGGCTCGCAAGCCAGCGCCATCGCAACCTCCAACGAACGCTGCTGGCCATGCGCCAGATCGCCGGCGAGCTTGGCGCGGCTGTCAGACAGCCCGACGCGATCCAGTAACGCGTTGGCATGGTCGTTCAACTCGACGTAAGCTCCCCGCGCGCGCAGAATCTGGTAACGGGAGGTCTGCATCTGCAGTGCCACGCGCACATTCTCGTGCGCACTGAGATGCTTGAACACATTGGTGATCTGGAAACTCTTGGCAATACCGGCGCGCGCATAGTCATGTTGCGCCATTTGCGTGATGTCACGTCCCTCAAAATGAACCTGTCCCTGGCTGGGCGGAATGCCGCCGCTGATGACATTGAAAAACGTGCTCTTCCCGGCACCGTTAGGTCCGATGATGGCCGTCAGTTCGCCCGCCTGGAAGCTGGTGGTGATGGCATGCAATGCCTGGAACTTGCCAAAGTACCGCGAGACATTGGTCACTTTCAAAATAGGTGTCGCGCTCATGCCCTGTCCCTTCCAGCCTGGCTGGACCGCTGCCAGCGCGTCACCCAGTCCAGCACGGTGCCCCACACCCCTTTGGGAAAGAACAAGACAAACACCATAAAAATAATTCCGACGACGCCCATCCAGTAGCGGGTGACATTGGTCACAACGTCTTCGAGGTAGAGAAATACCGCCGCACCGATAAAGGGCCCCATAAACGTCCCCATACCGCCCAGCAGGCACATCATGACGGCCTGCCCGGACTGCAAATAGTGCAGCGAGTCGATTGGAACCACCGACAGGTGCAAGGCCCGTAGCGCTCCTGCCAGACCGCAAATACCCGCCGACAACACAAACACCAGCAGCTTGCTGCGTGCCACGTCGTAGCCACAGGCCGATGCCCGTTTTTCGTTCTCGCGGATGGCTTCAATCACTGCACCAAAGGGGGAATCCAGCAGGCGTGACACAAACCACAATGCCAGCGCCACAAACACCAGAATTACATAGTATTTATTGAGCGGATTGATGAAATCGATGCTGATGCCCGGCAGCGAAATCGTTTCCACGCGCACCCCGCGCAGGCCGTTTTCACCGCCGGTCCAGCGCTCAGCCTTATAAAAACCGTAGTACACAATTTGCGCCAGTGCCAGCGTGACCATGGAAAAATAGATCCCTCGGGTGCGAATAGCAAGGTAGCCAATCACCAGTCCGGCCAGGCACGACGACAACACGCCCGCTGCAATCGCTGCCCACCAGGGCCAACCGGCATGCACCACCGTGATGCCCGCCAGGTAGCTGCCCACGCCTAGAAAAGCCGCATGACCAAAGGACAACATGCCGGTGTAGCCAAACAGCAGGTTAAACCCTACGGCATAGAGACCAAAAATCAAGATATTGATGGCCAGCGTTTCGTACGGCATCAAAAAAGGGAACACCATCAAAAACAGCAGCGTGGCGGCCATTCGATGTTGACGGATGCGCTCAATCGCGTGGTTGATGTAAAGATTCATGTTCAGCTCATCAATCCGGCTTTGCCAAAAAAGCCTTGTGGCCGAATCAACAGCACCACCGCCATCAAGACAAAAATGGACATTTCAGCGTACTCCGGAGCAAGCAGTGAGGTCATGGCAAACACCACACCCACCAGCAAGCCGGCCACCACTGCGCCCGGTAAAGAACCCATTCCGCCCACCACCGTCACCACAAAGGATTCGGCGAGTATTGGAATACCCATTTCCGGATTGACCGCGCGCGTCGGCGCG
>JANMBW010000440.1:0-2336 GCA_031360565.1 Polaromonas sp. | reverse complement strand
AGTCCGCCGGTTTCATTGAACATGTCGAGCGTTTCCTGGTCGCCGCCCAGCAGCTGTCCGGCTGTGGTGCTGATGCGTTGCGCACGAAACAGCATGTCTGCTGCGCGGGCCTCATACGCATCGCGGGTGTCGGCCAGCAGACTGCGGACGATCGCCTCGACCAGCAGGTCGATGAAAAGCGGCGGCACCGCAATGCTGCGGCCCACGGCTGGCGCGCCACCGCGAAACAGCCCGAGATAATATTTTTCAAGCGTCCCGGCCCCCAGCAGGCCGTCCCGGCAGCGCAGGAAAAGCTGGTAATTTTCCCGCACATCTGCATCTTCCAGGGTCTGTAGCAGGTCCGGCGCCACAGGCAGCAGCGGCTGGTCCTGCAGCGCTGCATACAAAGCCTGCTCGGCCTTGCACGACTCCGGCACGGGGGCCAGCTCGGGCCGGGCCAGCAGCGCCCGCAAAAATTCGTCGATGGGGGTCGCGGAAGGCAAAGATGGCATGTCTTGGATCGTCTGAATTCGAAAGACCGATTTTGACGCTTGTTCCAGATGCAGTTTGTTTTGCTATGCATTTATTAGCACGCCTCCAAACAAACTTAGGGTCTTACCCGGTAGCGCCCCCTCTGGCCGGTCGATACCATCAGCGCTGTGTTTTGTGCAACAGGCGCACGTCCCGGCATGGGGCAAGGCCAGCTCCAAAGCCACATTTAACCGCTGGAGAGTCATTTGTCTGCCGAGTTCATTCTGGAAACACGCAACCTGAGCAAAGAATTCAAGGGATTCGTTGCTGTCAATAACGTGGATCTGAAAGTCCAACGCGGCCATATTCACGCCCTGATCGGGCCCAACGGCGCGGGCAAAACCACTTTTTTCAACCTGTTGACCAAATTTCTGCCGCCAACGCGGGGCAGTATTTCGTTTAACGGGATCGACATCACGCATGAAAAGCCGGCCCAAACCGCACGACGCGGTATTGTTCGGTCATTCCAGATTTCGGCCGTTTTTCCGCATATGACGGTGCTGGAGAACGTGCGCGCGGCACTCCAGCGCAACCTGGGCACCTCGTTTCACTTCTGGAAATCAGAGGACTCGCTGTTTCACCTGCACCAACGTGCACGCGAGCTGCTGGCTGCGGTTGACCTGAGCAGCTTCGCTGACGAAATGACCGTGAACCTGCCTTACGGCCGCAAGCGCGCGCTGGAGCTGGCGACCACGCTGGCGCTGGAGCCGGAACTGATGCTGCTCGATGAGCCGACCCAGGGCATGGGCCATGAGGACGTGGACCGAGTCACCCAATTGATCAAGAAAGTGTCGGTTGGTCGCACCATCCTGATGGTGGAGCACAACATGAACGTGGTGTCGTCAATTGCCGACCGCATCACTGTGCTGCAGCGCGGCGCCATCATTGCCGACGGGCCGTATGACGAAGTGGCCCGGAACCCACTGGTGATTGAAGCCTACATGGGCACCGCCAACACTGAACTGGTGGGGGCGCACTAGATGTTGGCCACACTTTTAGCTGCGTGTCATTCGTTACCTCCCGAGGCGGCACAGGCCTGCCGTGGTGCGACCCCGAGGAGTCCTGCATGACCACCGAGCTCCTCAAAATTGAAAACCTGCACGCCTGGTATGGCGAGTCGCACATTCTTCATGGCGTGAACTTGACCGTCAATGAGGGTGAGGTGGTCACCTTGCTGGGCCGCAACGGCGCAGGGCGAACCACCACCATGCGCGCCATTGTGGGTTTGACGGGTACCCGCAAGGGCTCTATCTGCATCAAGGGCGAAGAGTCCATCAAACTGGCGCCGCACAAAATTGCCCACCTGGGCGTGGGTTATTGCCCGGAAGAGCGCGGAATTTTTGCTTCTTTGAGCGCCGAAGAAAATCTGATGTTGCCACCTACCATCGCCGAAGGGGGCATGAGCATCGATGAAATTTATGCGATGTTCCCCAACCTCAAGGAACGCGCCAGCAGCCCGGGCACGCGCTTGTCTGGCGGCGAGCAGCAAATGCTGGCCGTCGCCCGCATTTTGCGTACCGGCGCCAGGCTGTTGTTGCTCGATGAAATTTCTGAAGGGCTGGCACCGGTCATCGTACAAAAGCTGGCTGAAATGATTCTCGCGCTCAAGGCCAAGGGTTACACCATCGTGCTGGTGGAGCAGAACTTCCGTTTTGCAGCTCCCCTGGCTGACCGCTTTTACGTCATGGAGCATGGCTGCATCGTCAAACAATTTGCGCAGCATGAGCTCGCCGATAACACCGGTATGCTGCACGAGTATCTGGGTGTCTGAGCCCGCCACGCCCGCCATGCGCATTTAATTATTCAATTTCACACCACTTCAACAG
>JANMBW010000433.1:0-7026 GCA_031360565.1 Polaromonas sp. | reverse complement strand
CGAAATTGCGAGTGCATCGCCAAATTACATCACAAGAATTGCCCCAGCCTTCGTAGAATGGCTGCATGCTGGACGACCGAGCCCGATTGTTGTTAAAAGCGCTGGTTGAGCGCTACATTGCTGATGGCCAGCCGGTGGGTTCGCGAACGCTTTCCAAGGCGTCCGGCCTGGAGCTTTCACCTGCGACTATCCGTAATGTCATGAGCGACCTGGAGGAGCTAGGGCTGATTGTCAGTCCCCACACTTCGGCTGGGCGCATTCCCACGGCTAGGGGCTACAGACTATTTGTCGACACCATGCTCACGACAAAGCGGGATCAGTTGGCTTCAGGCGCTGGCATGAGCACGGCGCGCTTAGCGCCCGATCAGCCGCAAAAGGTATTGAGCAATGCGGCCCACATGCTGTCCAGTCTGTCTCAATTCGTCGGCGTGGTCATGGCTCCGCGGCGGACTTCTGTTTTTCGCCACATCGAGTTTTTACGTTTGTCCGAACGGCGTTTTCTGGTGATTATTGTGTCGCCGGATGGAGATGTTCAAAACCGGGTCATCTTTACCGAAGCTGATTACACGCAGGCACAGCTGATCGAAGCTTCGAATTTTCTTAACTCGCATTACGCTGGCATGGCGATCGATGATGTCAGGGAGCGGCTGAAAAATGAAGTTGAAGCCTTGCGTGGCGAGATTGCCACCTTGATGCATACCGCAGTTCGAGTGAGCTCGGAAGCAATTGAATCGCGCGACGAGGTTGTCATTTCAGGGGAGCGCAATCTGCTGGCTGTCAGTGATTTTTCTAGCGACATGGGTAACCTGCGCAAGCTGTTTGACCTTTTCGAGCAAAAAGCGCAGCTGATGCGGCTGCTCGACGTTTCCAGTCGTGCCGAAGGCGTGCGTATTTATATCGGCGGCGAAAGCCAAGTCATCCCCTACCAGGAACTGTCTGTGGTCACCGCGCCCTATGAGGTCGATGGACTGGTCGTGGGCACGCTGGGCGTGATCGGCCCGATGCGAATGCCTTACGAAAAAATGATCCAGATTGTGGACATCACATCCAAGCTAGTCAGCTCGGCTCTGAGTCATAGCAAGTAGCCCAAGCTTTACAATCGTTGTGTGGTGAGGGGCGTTAGCTCAGTTGGTTAGAGCAGAGGACTCATAATCCTTTGGCCGTTGGTTCAAGTCCAACACGCCCTACCATTTCCCTGCTTATAATAGAGGGCTACGCGGCTGTAGCTCAGTTGGATAGAGTACTTGGCTACGAACCAAGGGGTCGTGGGTTCAATTCCTGCCAGCCGCACCAAAAACAAAAAGCCCGCAACGAGAGTTGCGGGCTTTTTCATTTTTGGCGGGAAATTTCTTCCAAGTCTCCACACACCTTTTGGACCCCAAAGTGCTAACCTAAACTGGCTATGAGCAAAGCTTTCACCAAAGAATCGGACGCCGAAGAAGACGAGTTGGCTTTGGCGCCGCTGCCTGCAGGCGTCAAGAATTACATCACGCCGGCTGGTTATGGGCGTTTGCGTGCAGAGTTGCTCGGCCTGATTGACTCTGAACGTCCTAGGATCGTCGAGGTTGTTCACTGGGCGGCCAGCAATGGAGACCGGTCCGAGAACGGCGACTACCATTACGGCAAAAAACGACTACGGGAGATCGACCGGAGGATAAGATTTTTAACCCAGCGTTTGGAGATTGCCCAGATCACTGACCCCTCAGTTCACCGCGGCAAGGATCAGGTTTTTTTTGGCGCGACGGTAGGCTATATCGATCAGGAGGGTCTTCGCCACCTAGTGACCATTCTGGGAATTGATGAGGCTGATACCTTGATCGGGCAGATCAGTTGGGTATCGCCTGTCGCACGGGCGCTGGTGAAATCCAAAGTAGGCGATGAAGTACAACTCATCACGCCCAGTGGAACGCAGGTTCTGGAAGTGATCAGCGTGGAGTATCCCGAACCGGCGAGTTCAGGTGTGAATTCGCCCTAGGCCTTCACCGCGCAGCTCAAAACGCTTATTAGTCAGCCGCCCGACCTGCCGCGCTGTACCCGCAACACGGACGGCGTTCGCTTCACAGCGCGCAGAACTGATGCCATGTGCACCCGGTCTCGCACTGCGATGCCAAACCGGAGTTCGGTCGCTTCCTGCGCACGCTCCTGGCCCATGTTCACGTGGGTGATATCCGCCTCGGCGACGGCCAGGGCTGCGGCAACTCTCGCTAATACGCCCTTGCCATTGGCCACAGTGATCAACAAGCTTGTTTCAAATGCACGTACTGGCTCATCAGACCAGTCAACCGCGATGAAGCGCTCACTGTCGCGATGTTGCAAGCGCTTGGCCACGGCGCAATCGTCGGTGTGCACCACCAGTCCTTCGCCGCGCCCCAGATAGCCCAAAATGCTGTCGCCGGGAATGGGCCGGCAGCAACTGGCAAATTGAACAGACGCGCCTTCGCTCCCGTCCAAGACCAAACCACCCTGTGAGACCGACTCATGCGCTGTGTAACGCTCGCGACTCATCAACAGTGCGTCTGGTTTGACGCCTTTTTCGGCCAGCAGGGCAACGATGCGCTTGGCAACCATGCTGGCAATACGCTTGCCCAATCCGATGTCGGTGAGCAGATCGGCGCGAGACCGATTGCCACTGAAGCGCAAGATTTTTTCCCAAATGCCGTGATCCGCTCCGTTGTCGTCTGGCAGACGCGATATGCCTTCAGCGCGCAGCGATTGCATCAACATTTTTTCACCCAGGTCCTGAGATTCTGTCAGGGCCATGGTCTTCAGGTGATGGCGAATTTTTGACCTTGCCTTACCGGTGCGAACAAAACCCAGCCAGCCGGGGTTGGGGCTTGAAACCGGCGCAGTGATGATCTCTACGACATCACCGTTATGCAGTTCAGATCGCAGTGGAACCTGCTCCCCATTAACTTTGGCAGAGACCGCACGGTGACCAACATCACTGTGAATCGCGTACGCAAAGTCCACTATCGTCGCGCCTCGTGGCATGGCCATGATCTGGCTTTTGGGTGTGAAGACATAAACCGCTTCGGGAAACAGATCAATCTTGACGTGGTCCCAAAACTCTGCCGCATCACGGGTTTCGTTCTGAATGTCGAGTAGCGACTGTAGCCACTGGGTGCCCAAGCGCTGCGACGCATCGCTGTTGGGATCAACTGCCTTGTAAAGCCAGTGCGCGGCCACCCCAGACTCGGCCACGACATGCATGGCTTCGGTACGCATTTGAAACTCTATATTGGTGCCGAAAGGGCCTATCAATGTGGTGTGGAGCGACTGATAGCCATTGATTTTCGGGATTGCGATGTAGTCCTTGAATTTCCCTGGCAAAGGTTTGTACTGCTGATGCAGGACGCCCATGGCGGTATAGCAGGTGCTCAGGCTGTTCACGATGACCCGGAATCCGTAAATGTCGGTGACCTGTGCAAATGACAGGTGTTTGTCGTCCATCTTTCGGTAAATCGAGTACAGCGTCTTTTCCCTGCCGAAAATTTGCACGGGGAGTCCTGCGGCCCCGAACGCAGACTCGACTTCCGCCTGCACCCGTTTGATCACATCCCGGCGCCGACCGCGCGCCTTAAGCAGAGCTTTCGAGAGTGTGGCGTAGCGCCAAGGATGCAAATGCCGGAAAGATAAATCCTGCAGTTCCCGGTAAGTGGTGTTGAGCCCGAGGCGGTGTGCAATCGGCGCATAGATATCGAGCGTCTCGCGCGAGATGCGGGCCCACTTGCTGGGAGGAACATCGCCAAGCGTGCGCATGTTGTGGGTACGGTCCGCAAGTTTGACCAGAATGACCCGCACGTCTCTAGCCATTGCCAGCAGCATCTTTCGGAAAGATTCCGCCTGATTTTCTTCCCGCGTGTTGAATTCGAGCTTTTCAAGTTTGGTCAGGCCATCGACCAGTTCGGCGACTGGCGCGCCAAACCGTTCGATCAGCTCGGGCTTTGTCACTCCGCAGTCTTCGATGGCGTCATGCAGCAGGGCGGCCATCAAGGCTTGCGCGTCCAGCTTCCACTCTGCGCATTGTTGGGCGACCGCAATCGGATGGGTGATGTACGGCTCGCCGCTGTTACGAATCTGACCCAGATGCGCTTCGTCGGCAAAACGGTAAGCTCTGCGAACGTTGTCCACATCCGCAGCAGTCATGTAGTTCAACTTGGCTGTGAGCGCGGCAAAACTGGCCGCGGCGGCATTGGCAGCTGCATGCGACGTTTTGGCGGGAGACTTCGGCGAAAGCACGGAGTTCATACGCTAAATGTATACCGCTGCAGATAAAACATGAAACATACGGCTTTGAACCTGAAAAAGCATGGCCAGAAATGAAAAAAGCACCGACTGGCGGTGCTTTTGGCTCAACCTGGAAAACGATTAACCGGGGACTTTTTTCAACATTTCCAGGCCAATTTTGCCGTCTGCAATTTCGCGTAAAGCCGTGACAGCTGGCTTGTTTTTGCTTTCAATCTTGGCGGCATGGCCCTGGCTCAACATACGGGCCCGATACGTTGCTGCCAGCACCAGCTGAAAGCGATTGGGGATTTTTTCGAGGCAATCTTCAACAGTAATGCGGGCCATGATGGTCTCCGGTAGGTCAGATGAGCGGTAAATCAGGCAATGTGCAGCGCTTCAAATGTGTCTGCGCGTGCCCGCCTTTGAGCTGAAAACTTGAGTCGCTGGGCGTGAACGATAGTTTTCAGGTCGAAAACCGCACGCTCAAAAACTTCATTGATTATAACGAAGTCGAATTCTCCGGCCTGCGCCATTTCCTGCGCGGCGTTTTGCAGGCGCAACTCGATCACGTCGGCACTGTCTTCCCCGCGTCGCTGGAGACGGGATCGCAACTCCTCCCAACTTGGAGGAAGGATGAAGATCAGGACGGCGTTGGCAAAAATTCGCTTCACATTGATGGCGCCCTGAAAATCGATCTCAAGAATCACGTCCGCACCATGGGCTATCCGCTCTTCTATGGCCTGTCGCGAGGTGCCGTAACGGTGACCATGAACGTGCGCCCACTCCAGAAACGAGTCGCGCAATACCATACCATCAAATTCTTCCGGCGAGAGAAAGAAGTACTCCCGACCATGCTTTTCCTGGCCGCGCGGCGGTCGGGTGGTGTGCGACACCGCGGGCTGAATGCCGGAATCCAGCTCCATCAGAGCCTTGACCAGACTGGACTTGCCGGCTCCGCTAGGCGCTGCAACCACGAACAAATTTCCAGGATAGTCCATGTGTAATGGTCTTAGTGTGCTATCAATTTTAATTAACCCAAGAGCCGCCAAAGCCTGGCTCTACTCGATGTTTTGAACCTGCTCTCTGATTTGCTCAATCAGAACCTTCATGTCCACCGAAATACGGGTAAGTTCAAGCGAGGCAGATTTGGAGCCGAGCGTGTTGGCTTCCCGGTGCAGCTCCTGAATCAGAAAATCCAGGCGTTTACCTAGCTCGCCACCCGCTGCCAGCAGGTTGTCTATCTCGTCCAGATGAGACACCAGACGCGTGATCTCTTCGGCCACATCAATACGCATGGCAAACGCGGTGGCTTCTGCCAGCGCCCTGTCCTGGGCGGCTTCTGGAAGTGCCTTGCTATCAGGCAAATCCATCGCTTCCTTCCAGCGTTCCAAAAACCGGGCTTTTTGTTGCTCGACTAGTTTAGGCACCAGGGGCGCTGCCAGCGCAGACAAGTCGCGCAGCTGCCCAGTGCGGTCTTGCAGCATCACGGTCAATCGACCGCCCTCCCGCTCGCGCGCCGCCATCAACTCTTTCAGGGCCTTTTTTGCCATCTTGAGCAGTTCTTGGCTGTGGTCGTGCGGTTTTCTGTCTTCGTTGGTGGCCAGGCGCAGCACATCGGCGACGCTTAAAGCGCCTGCATGCGGCAGCCATGACTGGATGCTGTCCTCAAGGGAGCCCAGCCGTTGAAGCGTGGCGGGAGAAGGCGCCGACAAACTGCTACCGGTACTGCTTTCTAGTGACACCCGAAGTTCGACCTTGCCGCGTTTAAGGTTGCTGATCAGGAGCTCACGCAGTGCTGGCTCGGTGTGACGCAATTCATCTGGCAAGCGAAAGGCCAGATCTAGAAA
Source organism: Polaromonas sp. (assembly GCA_031360565.1). Classification (GTDB taxonomy): domain Bacteria; phylum Pseudomonadota; class Gammaproteobacteria; order Burkholderiales; family Burkholderiaceae_C; genus Polaromonas. The sequence goes on along the minus strand of JANMBW010000433.1, from coordinate 952 downwards.
GCGGCTGTTGACCGAGCGAATTTCAACGCCCAAACGAACGTTGATGTCAGGCGCCGCGAGGGTTTCTGCAGCCACATTGGCAGTGCTGGATTGAACGGCTGCGTAGCCCGTCATGCTGTAAACTGACATGTCGTTATTTTGCTTCTCGTGAGCTCAGGGCTATAGGGCGCAGGGCCGGGCGGTGATTACAACCCTGTCAAAACCAAATTATGTCAAAGGTAAAACCAGCGCCATTGCCGCCTGACACAGTGATCGGTGGGTATCGGGTTGTGCGCAAGCTTTCGGCTGGCGGCTTTGGTGTAGTTTACTTGGCAGTTGATAACGATGGTCAACAGGTCGCCATCAAGGAATACCTGCCATCGTCGCTGGCAGGCCGGTCACCCGGGGAACTGTTGCCACAGGTTCTGCCAGACAAGCTTTCGCTCTACCGGCTGGGGCTTAAAAGCTTCTTTGAAGAAGGCCGGTCGCTCGCCCAGATTTCGCATGGTTCAGTCGTGAGCGTGCTGAACTTTTTTCGTGAAAACGAAACCGTGTACATGGTCATGAACTATCTTGAAGGCGGAACCCTTCAGGACTTTGTGATCACGGCGCGTGAATTGAAAAAGCAAAAGGTCTTTCGGGAGTCGACCATACGCTCGCTCTTTGATGAGATCTTGCGCGGCTTGCGTATCGTGCATCAGCACAAAATGCTGCATCTCGACATCAAGCCCGCCAATATTTTTATCACCGACGACAACCGGGCCGTGATGATTGACTTTGGCGCTGCCCGCGAGGTCTTGAGCAAAGAGGGCAACTTCATCCGGCCCATGTACACCCCCGGTTTTGCCGCTCCGGAGATGTACCGCCGGGATTCGTCCATGGGACCGTGGACGGACATCTATGCGATTGGTGCCTGCATTTACGCCACGATGCAGGGTTACCCGCCAAACGATGCACCGCAGCGGCTTGAAAA
>JANMBW010000403.1:0-8482 GCA_031360565.1 Polaromonas sp. | reverse complement strand
GTCGTCGCGGTAGCGTTTGACGCGGTGCTCGTGCTCGGGCATGACGTGGGCCATGAACTGGCGCGCCTGCTCATAGACGTCGTCGGTATCGAACAAGATGTCGCCGATGTCGCTGTTGAAGTAGTCGCGAATGGCGCGAATCACCAGGCTCGATTCCTGGTAGATCAGGAAAGCGCCCTTGCCACCCTTGCCAGCGCCTTCAATCGCGGTCCAGAGCTTGATCAGGTAATTGAGGTCCCACTGCAGTTCAGGGGCGCTGCGGCCGATGCCGGCAGTGCGAGCAATGATGCTGGAGCCTTGTGGGTACTCCAGCTGGTCCATATTTTCTTTCAGCTCGGCGCGGTCTTCACCCTCGATACGCCGGCTGACGCCACCGCCGCGCGGGTTGTTGGGCATCAGCACCACATAGCGGCCGGCCAGCGAAACAAAGGTCGTCAGCGCAGCGCCCTTGTTGCCGCGCTCTTCCTTTTCGACCTGGACCATCAGTTCCTGGCCTTCGCGGATCACGTCGCTGATGCGGGCCTGGTTGACGGACACGCCGGGCGTGAAGTAATTGCGTGAGATTTCCTTGAAGGGCAAAAAGCCGTGTCGGTCTTCACCGTAGTCGACAAAACAGGCCTCAAGTGAAGGCTCGACGCGGGTGACGACGGCCTTGTAGATGTTGCCCTTGCGCTGTTCGCGCCCTTCAATTTCAATTTCGTAGTCGAGGAGTTTTTGTCCGTCGACAATCGCCAGCCGGCGTTCTTCTGCCTGGGTAGCGTTGATCAGCATCCGTTTCATGGGGTAGCCCTCTTTTCGTTCTTCGTTGGGATGTTTCAGCCATCCATTAACCTGCCCAAATTGGGCAAACGATGCCAGAGGGACGAAGCGCGAACGTGGGGAATTGCCGGAGAGCTTTTGACGGCGCCGTGACTGACTCGAAGTTCAGTCAGGGAAGTTGTCTGGGCGTAGGCGCGTGGATGGAGTGAGCCGGGGTCAAACAGGTGTATGCTACTAAAAATATAGCATAAAAAGCAGGTTGATCAATGGCTGTCAGCTGATTCATGCCGCGGGTAGGGCTCACTTTCGTCGTGAAGCGCCTCCGGCACCATTTCATCAAACTCATCAGCGTTGTTGTCAAGGAGCTACCCGTTAATTGACTTGGTCTCAGCAGGATCCGCACACAGCCCGCTGGGCTGTGTGCATGGTATTCCGTAATTTTGTTCGCAAATCGTCGACTCGTTTGTCGAGCAAACCACTGGGCAAGCGGTGTGCCTGGCACCCATCGCTTGCGGCAGTTGCCCGCAGGGCATCGACCTTCCAGCAAGGCCGCTTATGGCTCAGGATGGGGGCAGTTGGCCCGGCTCCAGACCTGTGTGGACTAAACTCCAGACAAATCAACCACTTACAGCGCATCGCTAGTGAAACACATTATAGGGGCTGCGGCAGACCCAGTCCCGCAAGCGATTTCAGCCCATCCAGCCCCGACGCTCACTGCGACGCTAGTGACGGTCGACGAAGACTACGCTGGCCAAAGACTCGACAATTTCCTGATCCGCCAGCTCAAAGGCGTGCCCAAAACCCATGTCTACCGGATTATTCGCAGTGGCGAGGTGCGGGTGAACAAGGGCAGGGCACATGCCGATACCCGTATCGAAGCGGGGGATGTGGTGCGGTTGCCGCCGGTTCGCACCTCGGAGCGGGCCGATCAGAAAGCCCAGGTCATCGAAGCTGCCAAGGAGGTGCGCCGGCACGGTGCCAGCTCGACGGTGGGGGGTTATGCCACGCCAGCAGAGTTTCCAGTGCTCTTTGAAGACGACTTTGTGCTGGCCATCGACAAGCCCGCTGGGGTCGCGGTGCACGGGGGCAGCGGAGTGAGCTTTGGTGTGATTGAGCAGTTGCGCATGGCCAGGCCCGAGGCCGATTTTCTGGAGCTGGTGCACCGGCTGGACCGCGAAACCAGCGGCATCTTGCTGATCGCCAAGCGACGCATGGCGCTCAAGCTGCTGCAGGAGCAGTTTCGGGAGCGCGAAACTGACAAGGTTTATTTGGCCCTGGTTAGCGGCAACTGGCCTGCAAACCAGCGCGTGATTGACCGGGCACTGCATAAATACCTGCTTGAAAATGGCGAAAGACGAGTCAAGGTAGTGGCCAATGACCACCCGGATGGCATGCGTTCGGTCACGTTGGTCAAAGTGAAATCGGCGATTGCCGCGCATCCGGCCGCGCCCGACACGCCACTTACCCTGCTGGAGGTGACGATCAAAACCGGCCGTACCCATCAGATTCGGGTTCACTTGGCCGATTCCGGCCACCCGATTGCCGGCGATGACAAATATGGCGACTTTCAGCTGAACAAGGCGCTACAAAAATCTACGGCCGGCTCGCCCGCGCTGAAGCGGATGTTTTTGCATGCCTGGAGCCTGAAATTCAACCATCCGAAAACGCGAAAAACCATTCATCTGCTAGCACCGCTTCCTGGCGAGTTGCAGCAGATTTTGCCTGGCCCTGCTCAGGCCCCTGACACCAGTCCGCGCGAGTAAACCCGTCGGACAGCGGAAATACTGCGCAGCGACAATAAGCGCATGCCAAAGAAAAACTTCGACCTGATTGCCTTCGATTGGGACGGCACCCTGTTTGATTCGACCCAGATCATCGTTCGATGCATCCAGGCGGCCGTGCGTGATGTGGGCGGCACCGTGCCGACGGACCAAGCCGCTGGTTATGTGATTGGGCTGGGCTTGAGTCAGGCCCTGGCCCATGCGGCGCCGGATGTGCCGGTTGACCAATACCCGGCGCTGGGCGAGCGCTACCGCTATCACTATGCGAGCCATGCCAACGACCTGAGCCTGTTTGATGGCGTCTTGCCAATGCTCGACGAGCTCCGCTCTCGGGGCCACCTGCTGGCTGTTGCAACCGGGAAATCACGCCGGGGCCTTGACGAAGCGCTGCATCGGGCGGAACTGCGCGGCGTGTTTGATGGCTCGCGTACCGCCGACCAGACGGCCGGCAAGCCTGATCCGCGAATGTTGAATGAGCTGATGGCCCACTTTGAAGTGCCCGCGCAGCGCGTGCTGATGGTCGGCGACACCACCCACGATTTGCAAATGGCGCTCAATGCCGGCTGCCCCAGCGTCGGCGTGAGCTACGGTGCGCACGAGCCCGAGGCTTTTGATGCCCTGGGGCCGCGCTATGTGGCTAATTCTGTGCCAGAACTGCACCAATGGCTGATTAAAAACGGTTGATGTCGGGCGATGGCATGCACCCCTTGCTGAGTCTTTGCCGCAGCGGCGATCTGGTTGAGGGCGGGCTCGCCGTTCCGTTCGACGTGAATTACGCGGGTCAGAGCTGCCGCGCTTTCGCCGTGCGCTTCAGGGGTGTGCCCCATGCCTATCTGAATCGCTGCACCCATGTCGCGATGGAGTTGGACTGGCTGCCCAATCGCGTTTTTGATGAAACCGGTCAGTGGCTGCTTTGCGCGAGTCATGGCGCCGCCTACTTGCCAGATTCCGGCCACTGTGCGGCCGGGCCGTGTCACGGCGCACTGGTCAAAATCGAGCTATCCGAAAATAACGGGGTGGTTTTTTGGCATTCCGCTTACAACCTCAAGCCGCCAGAGTTTTAATACCCCTCTAAACTAGCCCCATGACCGACCCCAATCGCCCCGATGCCGAGCCCCCCATCCCTTCGCCGCCTGGTCCAGACGTGGATGCAGTTCAGGCAGGAGCACGCCCCGTTTCCGATCATGACACTACAGAAATGAGAGCAAATAAGATTCGTGATGCAGATGCCCTGAATTCGCCAGGCTGGGAGCGGGCAACGCTGGAAAAGCTGGCTTTTGCGGCACTGGCCGAACAAAAAGCCACTCGTCGCTGGAAGACTTTTGTGCGTCTGTCATGGCTGGTGTTTTTGATTGCCTTGGTCTGGCTGGTGTTGCACCGCGGCGCGGCCTCCAATGCTGCCTCGGCGCCGCACACGGCAGTGGTTGAAATCAAGGGCGAGATTGCGCCTGGCGCAGACGCCAGTGCCGAGTTTGTCAATGCTGCCCTCAGGGCGGCCTTTGAGGACGAGGGAGCCAAGGCCGTGGTTCTGCTGATCAATTCTCCCGGTGGCAGCCCGGTACAGGCCGGCATGATGAATGACGAGATCCGCCGCCTCAAAGCCAAGCACAAGAAGGCGGTGTACGCCGTGGTGGAAGAAACCTGCGCATCGGCCGCGTACTACATCGCTGTATCGGCCGACCAGATTTTTGTCGATAAAGCCAGCATTGTGGGCAGCATCGGTGTGCTGATGGATGGCTTTGGGTTCACGGGTTTGATGGACAAGTTGGGCGTGGAACGTCGCCTCCTGACCGCCGGTGAAAACAAGGGCTTCCTCGACCCCTTTAGTGCCCAGAGTGAGAAGCAGCGCGTCTTGGCTCAGGCTATGCTGAATCAGATTCACCAGCAATTTATCGGTGTGGTCAAGGTCGGGCGTGGCAAACGCCTGAAGGAAACCCCTGAGATGTTCAGCGGCCTGTTCTGGACCGGTCAGCAGGCGATTGAACTGGGCCTGGCAGACCAGTTGGGCAATCTGGATTACGTCGCCCGCGAGGTTGTCAAGACAGAGGAGATCATTGACTACACGCGCCGCGACAATGTGGCCGAGCGGCTTGCCAAGAAGTTTGGCGCGGCCATGGGTGACGGGGCCATTCGGGCCTTCAGGTCGATGCCTGCAATTCGTTGAGCCGGTAGCGCGTCATCGGCCGAGGCAGAAGACCGTGGGCAGGTCCAGCGGAGCCGACGGTTTTTGCTTTTTCCATTGGGACACCAGAGCGCTGTAAGACCAGCCGCTGGTCAATGTCAGGCCGCAGCTCAATGCCAGTCGGGTATTGCCTTGCAGCGTCTGCAGCAGGGCCTGTAGCAGGACCGGATTGCGATACGGGGTCTCGATGAACAACTGGGTCTGGCCCGTTTTCAATGCAGTAGTCTCCAGCTCCCGAATGCGCTGTGCGCGCTCGCCGCTGTCCTGCGGAAGATAGCCGGTAAACGCGAAATGTTGGCCATTCAGGCCGCTGGCGCTTAGAGCCAGCATCAGTGACATGGGGCCAGTCAGTGGCAGCACCTGAAGGCCCAACTCATGCGCAGCCCGCACCACTGATGAGCCTGGGTCGGCAATAGCCGGCATGCCGGCTTCGCTGACCAGACCCACTTCTTTGGCGGGATTGCGCTCCAGCGCTGCCAGCAGGAGCGGGCGGGCATCGAAGTTTCCGCTGTGGTCGCCCTTTTTGTGCACCTCGCGCGGGAGTTCCTGAATCTGCAGTGACTGGAGTGGCGAGCTCAGTGGCTGGAGTTCATTGATCCGCTTGAGGTAGGCGCGGGTACTTTTCGCGTTTTCACAAATCCAGCTGGGCAGGCGGGCGGCGACCTTTAGGGTTGACAGCGGCATCACGTCTTCCAACGCTGTCTGGGTGGCACAGCCAAAATCGAGCGGCGCGGGCACTAAATACAGTTTCCCCTGGGAAGGCGTGGTCATGATGCAAGGGTGGCGCTTGCCAACAGATTAATACCCGCTGCCCGAATCATTTTGCAGGTCCGAATCAGTGGCAGACCAATCAGAGCAGTCGGATCGTCGCTCTCGATCGCGCTGAGCAGGGCAATCCCCAAGCCTTCACTTTTGGCACTACCGGCGCAGTCGTAAGGCTGTTCAAGTCGAAGGTAATTTTCTATCTCGCCGTCGTCCAAGTCGCGAAACGTCACCTGAACCGCGGCTACCTGGGTGTCTTCGAAGCCGCTTTCAAGGCAAACCACAGAGACCGCAGTCTGAAACACCACGGTTTGTCCCCGCATCAGGTGCAATTGCTTCACCGCCCGCTCGTGGTTACCCGGTTTTCCTAAAGGCTGGCCATTTAGATCGGCGACCTGGTCAGAGCCAATCACCACGGCGTTGGGGAAAGATTGCGCCACCGCCCTGGCTTTGGCCAGGGCCAGCCGTTCTGCCAGGTGACGCGGTGCTTCCCCAACCCAGGGGGTTTCGTCTACAGCCGGAGCGGCCACAACAAACGAAATGCGCAGGCGCTCCAGCAGCTGGCGACGATAGGCTGATGTCGACCCCAATACCAGCTGGCGTGTCGGCGGGGCAGTTTTGGCGGAAAAAGGCATGGGCTGATTCTCTTACACTGCACGCATGACACGATCCCCGCAGTTTCATCGGCTCAATATGCAAGCGTTTGCCGGCGAAGGGGCGTCGCTCTCCGAAACTACCTCGCTACAAAATTTACAGCGACTGGCTAAGGAAGTACAAGGTCTACAGCCCGATTTGTCTGTAAGTTGGCAGGCGCATGGCGAACTGCGTGCCGCCAGCGGCAGCAGCGGCGCGGCAGGTGAAGAGCTGGATGTCTGGCTGCATCTGCAGGCCAGCACCTCCATGCCCCTGAGTTGCCAGCGCTGCCTCGGGCCGGTCATGGTTGCGCTGGCAGTGAACCGTTGGTATCGCTTTGTCGCCAGCGAGGAGATCGCGATGGCTGAAGATGACCAGTCTGACGAGGATTTACTGGTGATGGAGCCGCAATTTGACTTGTTGGCGGTTCTGGAGGATGAGTTGCTGATGGCGTTGCCGCTGGTGCCCATGCATGACCAGTGTCCGGTGGCTCCCACACTAAGCACCGGCGAAATTGATTTGCTGGAGCTGGCAGCCGAAAAGCCGAACCCGTTTGCTGTGTTGGCGAAACTGAAAAAGTAGGCTTTAAGTGTTAGGAAGATGCGTGATTGGCATGAGCAGCCGGCACCCTCATATGCCCAAGCTTTCAAGCCGTGACCGGGAGAGAACGGATTTGGATAAAACCGCGCTTCTCGGTCTATAATCAAAGGCTTCGCGTACCGGTCTGGTGTGTGAGCGACAGGGCCCATTTCAGTGGTACCAGGCGCTCGTATTGAGAACTCCTGGTGCGTAATTTACCAACCTACACCCCATCAGTGTTTTTATCAGGAGCGGAACATGGCCGTCCAGCAGAACAAAAAATCTCCTTCCAAACGCGGCATGCATCGTTCGCACAACGCCCTGACCGTGCCTGGCATGGCGGTGGAATCAACCACCGGTGAAACCCACTTGCGTCACCACATCAGCCCGACCGGCTTTTACCGTGGCCGCAAGGTGCTGAAAACCAAGTCCGAAGCGTAATTCGCATTCAAAGCACTGGCCCGCACTGATCCTGCGGGCTTTTCTTTGGTTCAAACCTTTCCATCCGCCTGCCTGGTCATTCCATGATCCGCATCGCTGTCGACGCAATGGGTGGCGATACCGGCCCGGACGTGACGATCCCTGCGGCGCTGGCATTCCTTCAGGGCCACCCTGAGGCCCATCTGGTGCTAGTTGGCCAAATTTCGGTGATGGCCTCCCATCGCCACTATGCGCAGCTGCAAGCGCATTCCCGCTGCCAGGTTGTCGAGGCGAGCGAGATGGTCAGCATGGACGACTCGATAGAGATTGCCTTGCGACGCAAGAAAAATTCGTCGATGCGCGTGGCTGTCAATCAGGTCAAAAACGGCGTAGCACAAGCCGCTGTCTCAGCCGGAAACACCGGCGCCCTGATGGCGATTGCCCGGTACGTTCTCAAAACCATGGATGGCATTGACAGACCAGCTATTGCCACGCAGCTGCCCAACGCTGCAGGCGGCGCGACGACTGTGCTTGATTTGGGCGCCAATGTCGATTGCACCGAGGAACATTTGCTGCAATTTGCGGTGATGGGATCCGCTCTGGTAGCCGCTATTTCAGACAACAAAAGCCCAAGCGTCGGCCTGCTCAATATTGGTGAAGAAGCGATAAAAGGCAGTGAAGTCATCAAAAAAGCCGGGGAAATGTTGCGAACAGCTTCTAATTCCGGCGAACTGAATTTTTATGGAAATGTTGAGGGGAACGATATCTTCAAGGGCACCACGGACATTGTGGTGTGCGACGGATTTGTCGGGAACGTCGCTCTGAAGACCAGCGAAGGGCTCGCCAGCATGATTGGTGGATTCATGAAGGCGGAGTTTTCTCGCAACATTTTTACGAAACTTGCTGGTATCGTTGCGTATCCGGTGTTAACTGCCTTTAAAAAGCGTGTTGACCATAGGCGCTACAACGGCGCTGCGCTGCTTGGCTTGCAGGGGTTGGTGTTTAAGAGTCATGGCTCCGCTGATGCATTCGCCTTCGAAAGGGCGCTGAATCGGGCTTATGATGCAGCTCGAAACGACCTGCTCGCCAAAGTACGCCAACGCATCGCTCGCGCCGCGACCTTGTTGGTGGTGGCGCCATCAGGTTTACCGACGCAAATGGCCATGCCTGGCGTCTCCGCCTTAGCGACCCATTCTGTGTCTCATGATTGATTTCAACTGATGGCCCGCTATTCACGTATCACCGGCACCGGTAGCTACTTGCCGCCGCGTCGTCTGACCAACGCCGACCTGGCCGCTGAACTGGCGGTGAAAGGGTTGGAAACCTCTGATGACTGGATTGTCGAGCGCACAGGGATTCATGCGCG
>JANMBW010000397.1:0-2294 GCA_031360565.1 Polaromonas sp. | reverse complement strand
GACGCTGGTGATAAATATCTTGCCGTCGCCGATTTTTCCGGTACGAGCGGCACGCACGATCGCCTCCACACAACGATCAACTTCTGCGGTGTTGACCACCACTTCCACTTTGACCTTGGGTAAAAAGTCGACCACATACTCAGCACCCCGATAAAGCTCGGTATGGCCCTTCTGGCGTCCAAAGCCCTTGACTTCTGTGACCGTCAAGCCGGTCACGCCGCACTCGGCGAGTGCTTCCCGCACTTCTTCCAGCTTGAAGGGTTTGAGGATGGCGGTAATTTGTTTCACTCAGATCTCTCCGTTGATTGTCGAGGAATGTGGGGCGGCCTACCGCATCGGGAACGACAGGGTCAGGCACGAAATTTACTGGTGATAGGGTAGCGCCAATCCTTGCCAAAACTCCTGTGGGTTACCCGGATGCCCACCGGGGCCTGACGGCGTTTGTATTCATTGATCTTGATCAGCCGCGTCACGCGTTCGACCATCGCCGGGTCAAACCCGGCAGCGACTATGGTGTCAATACCCTGGTCGTTTTCCATGTATCGCTCCAACACCGCGTCCAATACCTCATACGGTGGCAGGCTGTCCTGGTCGGTCTGGTCGGCGCGCAGTTCGGCACTCGGTGGCCGGGTGATGATGCGTTCGGGAATCGGCTGGCTACCGGTGCCATAGGGATCGTTCTCGTTGCGCCATCGGGCCAATCGGAACACCGTAGTTTTAAGCAGATCCTTGATAACGGCAAAGCCGCCCGCCATGTCGCCGTAGAGCGTGCAATAGCCCGTAGCCATTTCGCTTTTGTTGCCGGTCGTCAGCACAATGCCGCCAAACTTGTTGGACAGCGCCATGAGAAAGACACCGCGAATGCGCGCCTGAATGTTCTCTTCAGTGGTGTCTTCGGGCAGCCCCGCGAATTCGCCTGCCAGCGAGGCCTTGAACGCATTGAACTGCGGAACGATTGACAGCTCGTCATAGCGCACCTTCAGGCGCTGCGCCATCTCACGGGCGTCCATCCAGGAGATATCAGCGGTGTAAGGCGAGGGCATCATCAGCGTACGCACCCGGTCCGGTCCCAGTGCATCCACTGCGATGGCCAATACGAGAGCCGAATCAATGCCGCCCGACAGCCCAAGAATTGCGCCCGGGAAACCATTTTTCCCAAGATAGTCGCGTACCCCCAGCACCAGCGCGTCCCACAGGTCGGCATCGTCGCTGCGCTCGGGTGCCGTACTCGCTATCATTTTAATAGCTGCATTCGTCCGTTCCACCTGAACCTGAAACAGATTTTCCTTGAAACTTTCGGCTCTTCCCGCCAGCGATCCATCGGCTTGTAGCGCGAAAGATCGGCCTTCAAAAACGATCTCGTCCTGTCCGCCGACCAGATGCGCGTAAATCAGCGGCAGACCAGTAGCCTGCGTCCGATTCCGCATCATCAGCTCTCGCTCGCCGCCTTTACCGACGTGGAAAGGCGAAGCGTTGATCACCACCAGCAACTCGGCGCCTGCTGCCTGGGCCAGCCGCGCCGGCTCTTCGAACCAGGCGTCTTCGCAAATCAACAGGCCAATGCTGATGCTCGCACCGTTTTCATCATCTGCCTGAAAAACACAGGTACCTTGCCCCGGGGTGAAATAACGGCGCTCATCAAAAACCTGGTAGTTGGGCAATTCGCGCTTGGCATAGGTTTCCACCACGCGGCCCTCGCGCAGCACGCGGGCAGCATTGTGGCGCTGCTGGACCGCCATGCTTTTGGTGCGCAGGCCCCGTTCGGCCTCGTCGCCCTGGCCAGTGTTACCCCGGGTTGGCGTTCCGACCACCACCGTCAAACCCTTTAACCCGGCCAGCTCGCGGGCCACTGTATTGACGGCATCATCACAGGCTTGAATAAAGGATGAGCGTAAAAACAGGTCTTCAGCCGCGTAGCCGCAAATCGCCAGCTCCGGTGTGAGGACCACACGAACGCCGTCCGCATAGACAGTACGCGCAGCGTCGATGATTTTTTTTGCGTTTCCGGGCATGTCGCCCACGCAGTAGTTCAATTGGGCGACGCAGATTTTGAGAGTCATGAAAAAGAAGAGTACCGATCGGGCCGAGCCTGCCGAAGCCATCCTCACGCCAATTCGGCCGACCTTATATGGCTACGGATCAGACAGGGGATGGTGTGCCTGAAAAAGATTATGTCATTCGCGTTTTGACTTCGCCGCTGGAGGTCAATCGGGACGACTGGAATGGGCTGCTGGCAGAACAAAGCCCAGATGGCATTCTGAATCCATTCATGCGCCATGAATACCTGTCGGCCA
>JANMBW010000288.1:0-6847 GCA_031360565.1 Polaromonas sp. | reverse complement strand
GCGGTTCCCTACTATGGTGGCGGCATCACCTCCGAGGCGGAGATCGCGCGTCATCCGCAGTGCCCGGTGATGGCACAGTTTGGCGATCAGGACCACTGGATCCCGATGGAAGGCATCACCGCCTTTGCCCAGGCGCACCCTGAAGTCGTGGTGCATGTGTACTCAGCCAACCATGGCTTCAATTGCGACCAGCGCGGCTCTTACAACGAGCCTGCGGCCACGGTTGCGCGGGCCCGCACTCGGGCGTTTTTCGCCGACAAGCTGGCCTGACTGGCCGAACGCGGGAATTACAGTGGTTTTGAACTTGGGCCCTTGAGGGGCGGGTTGTCGCCCTGAGCCTGTTCAATCTGCGCAATCAGTTTTTCCGGGTCGGTGTTCGCCGTCAGGATTTGGATGTCATGGTCGTCAACCTCTTCCACGCCGATTTTGTTGGCAATGCGCGCCAGTATCTGCAGCATCTTGGTGTTTTCCTGCTCGGTCAGCAAATTGATTTGCAGGTCCAGCTGGTTGCGTCGCTCACTAATGCGTGATTCGTAGCTTTGGCTGATCATGATGAAGGACGACAGGAAAATAGCCTCCAGCGACACGATCAAGGTCATAAAGGTGAAGGGGAACGGGTCAAAATGCGCGGCACCCGGCCAGGTGTTGAAGCCGATCCACCCTGCAAACAGGGCTACATGCACCCACACAAAACGGATGGAGCCGCAAAAGCCGGCAATAAAAGCCGCCACACGGTCCGCGCGGCTTCGGCTGGCCAGCGCTTGCTCTTCGACCCGTCGAACGGATTGAACGTTTTCTTGCGTCAGGTCATCGGCGCACACTTTTGCCGGGTTTCCCTGCGTCGGTGAAGCTGTAGCCGCTGAAACTGGGGGCATTGTCGGGGTCCTTGGGTTGTGCAGCCGGCCCTCACAGTCACTATTGGGCCAGTTCCCGAATGTGCTGCAGCGCGTTATGCGTCGCAGCGCCACTGGCCGTATTGTCAAAGATGCACCAGAGCTTGGCGTCGGACGCCGCCGCCATTGAGAGCCGGACGGCGAGCGCATCCAGCACGGCAGGGGAATATCGGGGGATACCCGCTCAGGAGTGCGGGTCAGCGGGCGAGGCGCGCCAGGTAGCGTTTGCGCAAGAACACTATCACCACTGCAATCACCAGCAGCAGCATGAAGCCGAAGGTCCACCAGAAACCGGTCGGGCTATGGATGATGGGCAAAAACTCGAAATTCATCCCAAAAAATCCGGTGATCAGATTCAGCGGAAGGAACACTGCGGTAAGTGCCGTGAGGGTGCGCATGATGTCGTTGGTGCGGTGGCTTTGCGCCGAGAAATGCATCTGCACCGCAGCTTCTGCGCTTTGCTCCATGCGGCGCACATGGTGTACTACCCGCTCAATGTGCTCCAGCACGTCGCGGGAACGCACCTTGAGCAGCTCGCGTTCGCGTTGGGAAGCAGGAGTACCGCCGTCCGGCCAGGTTTCAATTGAATCGATCCAGTCCTGCACCGCCGATCGCTGGTCTTCGCAAATTTCGTCGAGCTGGTGCAGCGCCAGCCGCGCATCAAGAACCGAACTCCAGTTGTTAAAACGCGTGTCGGGGTTGAGCAGCTCGGACTGCCAGTGGTCAAGCTGGCGGGTGATTTCGCGCCGCAGCTCCAGATAACCATCCACCATCAGGTTGATCACGCGCAGCATCAGGTCGGCCGGGCTGGCGGGCAGCTTGACACCGCTGGCGCGTGATTCTGCCGAGGAGGAATTGAGCAGACGTGCCGCATACGCGTCGCGTACGGTGCAGTCAGTCGGGTGCACTGTCAGCAGCACCCGGTCAAACACGGCAAAACCCACCGGACTGGTATCGATGCGCTTGAGCACCGGCGGGCCGCTGCGTTTGGGCCGCTTGCGCACGGGCTCGCCCGGTTTGGTCGAATCGATTTCAGTTTGCCCAGCGGCGAGTCTGCGAAACACCAAAACGTCGTACTGCGAGGTGTAGTCGTAATGCGACGGCAACTGGGAGTTGAGCAGGTCGGTGACGTGCAGATCCACCAGCTGGCAAGCGCACAAGCTTTGCAGCGTGGCCTGAATCGGGGCCAGCATCGCTTCGAACTCGAGCCGGGCGCAGGAAATCCAGACAAAGCCCTGCGCGGGTAGCTGTGCTGGCAGGACGTCGGTCTCGGCGATCGCGTGGCTGCCGGTGAGGGTGAAAACGCGCATAGAGGTCTGTCACCGGGCTTCAGGCTGGCTGAAGCTTTTTGGCGGCCTCGATGGCAAAGTAGCTCAGTACCCCGTCGGCACCGGCGCGCTTGAAGGCCAGCAGGCTTTCCATCATCACTGCATCGTGGTCCAGCCAGCCGTTGAGCGCTGCGGCCTTGAGCATGGCGTATTCGCCGCTGACCTGATACGCAAAGGTCGGCACCGCAAATTCATCCTTGACGCGGCGCACGATGTCCAGATAAGGCATGCCGGGCTTGACCATCACCATGTCCGCGCCTTCTGCAATGTCCATTGCCACTTCACGCAGCGCTTCGTCGGAATTGCCGGGGTCCATCTGGTAGACCTTTTTGTCGGCTTTGCCGAGGTTGCCTGCCGAGCCCACTGCGTCTCGGAACGGGCCGTAAAACGCGCTGGCGTATTTGGCGCTGTAGGCCATGATGCGGGTGTGGATGTGGCCGCTGGATTCGAGCGCCGAGCGAATCGCGCCAATCCGGCCGTCCATCATGTCGCTGGGCGCCACGATGTCGACGCCAGCTTCGGCCTGACACAGCGCCTGCTGGACCAGCACCGCGACCGTGGCGTCGTTCAAAATATAGTTGTGCGCGTCCAGCAGGCCGTCCTGGCCATGGCTGGTAAACGGGTCAAGTGCCACGTCAGTCATGAGGCCCAGCTCGGGAAAGTTTTTCTTGAGTTCGCGCACCACCCGCGGCACCAGGCCGTCTGGGTTGAGCGCTTCTTTGCCGTCGGGTGTTTTCAGCCCAGCGTCGATCACAGGGAAAAGTGCCATCACCGGGATGCCAAGTTTGACGCATTGCTCGGCCACCGGCAGCAGCAGGTCCAGGCTCAGCCGCTCTACACCAGGCATCGAGGCAATCGACTGGCGCTGTTGCGTGCCCTCGGTGACGAACACCGGGTAGATCAGGTCGTGGGCGGTGAGGGTGTTTTCACGCACCAGGTTGCGGGTGAACGCATCACGGCGCAAGCGGCGCGGACGGCCAGCGGGGAAGGGCGCAAAGTTGGAGGCGTGCAGTGTCATCAGCAAATTGTGCCAAACCTTTTGCAGGCGCAGACGCAATAACCTGAGCGATACACTTTGCCCATGCTCTGGGTCAAATCTTTACACATCGTTTTTGTGGCCAGCTGGTTTGCTGGCCTGTTTTATCTGCCGCGTATTTTTGTCAACCTGGCGATGGTGCCGCCCGAGAGCGTCGCGGAGCGCGAGCGCCTGCTGCTGATGGCCCGTAAGCTGTTGCGATTCACCACCGTTTTGGCCGTTCCGGCACTCGGTTTTGGCCTGTGGCTCTACCTGGGCTATGGCATTGGACGGGGCCCGGGCAACGGCTGGATGCACGCCAAGCTGGCGGTGGTGGTGTTGACCTTGGTCTATCACCATGTCTGCGCGCGCCTGCTGTCAGGCTTTGTGGCCAGTCGTCCCCATCGCAGTCATGTCTGGTTTCGATGGTTCAACGAGGTGCCCGTGTTACTGCTGCTGGTTGCGGTCATCCTGGTGGTGGTCAAGCCGGGGCTGGGCTAGAGCTAAGGCATGGCGGCGTGCGCGACAAACTAGCTATGGTCCGACCCGCTTCCACTTCTACTGCAGCGGGGGTCCGCTATCGGACCTTTGCATGGCCACTCGCACTGGCAACTCTGTGCCTGATCGTTTACGCCAGTCTCTATCCCTTCACGGAGTGGCGCGACCAGGGCATTTCGCCGCTGAGGTTTCTGGCTGCGCCGCTACCCAGATACTGGACCGGCTTTGATGTAGGAATCAACATGGCGGGCTATGCCCCGCTGGGTTTTTTATTGGCTCTGTCTGCCTCGAACAATGAACACATCCGCTGGCCGACCAGCGTGGCAGTGCTGGCTGCAGGGCTTTTGTCCTTGTGCATGGAGACCTTGCAGAGCTATCTGCCCTCTCGGGTTCCTTCCAATCTGGATTTGGCCTTGAATACCGTGGGTGCCTGGGGCGGCGCCTGGGCGGCTTGGCTGCTCCAGAAAACCGGGGTGGTGGCCAGGTGGAGCCGGTTTCGCGCCCGCTGGTTTGCACCCGACGCCCGCGGTGCGCTGGCCCTGCTGGTGTTGTGGCCGGTTGCCTTGTTGTTTCCGGCTTCGGTTCCCATGGGCTTGGGTCAGGTCTTCGAACGACTGGAAATGGCACTGTCCGAAGCGCTGGCCGATACGCCTTTTCTCGACTGGCTGCCGGTGCGCGAGATTGAGCTTCAACCGCTGGTCCCGGGGGCAGAACTGGTCTGCGTCGCACTGGGTGCGCTGATTCCTTGCTTGCTGGGCTACTGCGTGATCCGCACTCTGGGGCAGCGCGCCATTTTTTCCGTGTTTGTGATGGCTGTCGCTGTCAGTGTTTCAGCGCTGTCGGCAGCCCTCAGCTATGGCCCCGAGCATGCGTGGGCCTGGCTTGATGCGCCGGTTCGCGTGGGCTTGTATCTGTCAGCGTTGCTGGCCATGATGTTGCTTCCGGTCCGGCGGCACGGTGCGGCGGCTTTTGCGCTGCTGGCGCTGGCGATTCAACTGGTCCTGCTTAACCAGGCGCCTGCCGGTGCCTATTTTGCGCAAACCCTGCAAACCTGGGAGCAGGGGCGCTTCATCCGTTTTCATGGCGTGGTGCAGTGGCTGGGCTGGCTCTGGCCTTATCTGGCTTTGTTGTACTTGTTGGTCAGGTTGTCAGGACGGGAGCAGCCGCTCGCTGCTGGCAAGCCCTGAGCCGCGATGGAAACGTAAAATAAGGCCATGACACTGGCAAAATCGATCCACCCCGCGCCCGCCGTCCCCTACTACGAACGGCACATTTTTTTCTGTCTCAATCAGCGCAAGGGTGGCGAAAATTGCTGCGCAGACCACCGCGCGCAGGCGGGGTTTGACCGCTGCAAAGCCCAGGTCAAGGCGGCGGGCTTGTCTGGCGCCGGCAAGGTCCGGGTCAACAAGGCCGGCTGTCTGGACCGTTGCGCCGCAGGGCCTGTGGCAGTGGTGTACCCAGAAGCAGTCTGGTACACCTTTGTCGACCAGCAGGATATTGACGATATTGTCGAGTCACACCTGAAAAATGGCCAGGTCGTTGAGCGACTGGTGATTCCTGCAGACGTCGGACGCTGAAGACCTCTCGCTATTTTATTTCTAGGCGTCTTGGCTGGTAGCCCAATCAAATAAAGCGTAGATAGCTATATTTTTAGTAGCAAAAACATTTTTCACCAAAAGGCATTCCTTGAACACGCAAACCCAAAAATCCGTGCTGCAGGGCGATGCCGGCGCCATCGAGATTGCGCTCGACCAGCCTGCAAGCGGGGTGACCCCAAGGGGCGTGGCCGTGATTGCGCATCCGCATCCGCTGTTCGGCGGCACGCTGGACAACAAGGTGGTGCAAACGCTGGCGCGTGCGTTCACCCAGTGCGGCTGGACCGCTGTGCGTTTTAACTTTCGGGGTGTGGGCGGGACCGAGGGCGCGCACGACGAGGGCCGCGGAGAGCTTGATGACCTGCTGGCAGTGGTCGCCGCCATGGCACCGCAGGGACCGATTTGCCTGGCTGGTTTTTCGTTTGGCGCATTTGTGACCACCCATGCGCATGAGCGCCTGCGCGCTAGCCGCGAGATCGACAAACTGGTTCTGGTAGGCACCAGCGTCAGCCGGTCCGTCGCTGCCCCGGTGGATCCTGCGTCGCACGGCAAAACGCTGGTGGTTCATGGCGAGGAGGATGACACCGTGGCGTTCTCGGCTGTGCTCGATTGGGCGCGGCCGCAGCAACTTCCGGTTACGGTTGTGCCCGGAGGCGGGCATTTCTTTCATGGACAATTGCCACTCTTAAAAAATCTGGTGGTCCGCCATCTGTCTTCTGGCTCTTCTTGAGCTATCGGGTTTTGCCAATGCATCGTTTTTTCAAGGCCCTCGGGGCCTCCCGCAGCGCTGCGGCTGCCGTTTGGGGGTTGGTTTCCTGCTTCTTAGTGGTGCCGCTGGCCATGGCCCAGGTACCGCAAGCGCCTGAAATCGCGGCACGCTCTTATTTGCTGGTCGATGTCACCGCCAACCAGATTCTGGCCGCCAAGGACATCGACACACCGGTTGAACCGGCATCGCTGACCAAGCTGATGACCGAGTACCTGGTTTTCGATGCGCTCAAGGCCAAAAAGATCGACCTCAAGCAAACCTTCGGGGTGAGCGAGCGGGCCTGGAAAATGCCAGGATCCCGGATGTTCATCGACCCGAAAATGCAGGTGCCGGTAGAAGACCTGATTAAGGGAATGGTGGTGCAGTCCGGCAATGACGCCACGATGGCACTTGCCGAAGGCGTGGGCGGCAATGTCGAGCATTTTGTCCAGCTCATGAACCAGCAAGCCAAAGCGTTGGGCATGAAGTCCACCAGTTACAAAAACCCGGAAGGCCTGACCGCGCCAGGTCACACCACGACAGCCCGGGACCTCAGCATTCTGGCAACGCGCCTGATGGCAGATTTTCCTGACTACATCGGCTTTTCAGCCATTAAAAAGTACCGCTACGCCGGTACGCCAGCCGCTAACGACACCAATCGCAATACCTTGCTGTTCCGTGACCCCAGCGTCGATGGTCTGAAAACCGGCCATACCGAAGCCGCTGGCTACTGCATGATTGCGACCGCACGGCGGGACTTTCCCAATCTG
>JANMBW010000276.1:0-7704 GCA_031360565.1 Polaromonas sp. | reverse complement strand
GCGGCAGGCCAGTGAGACGGAAAACTTCGAGCGCCCGCGAGATGCGCTGCGAGTCCAGTGGCGCCAGTCGCGCAGCCGTGACCGGATCAATAGTTGCCAGTTCGGCATGCATGGCGGGCCAGCCTTTGCGGGCGGCTTCTGCAGCCAGCGCGCTGCGCACAGTCGCGTCCGCCTTGGGCATGTCGTCCAGTCCGTCGAACAGCGCCTTGAAATACAGCATAGTGCCGCCAACCAGCAGCGGTAGTTTGCCGCGGGCGCTGATGTCGGCGATCAGGGCTTGCGCATCGGCTACAAATTCGGCCGCGCTGTAGGCGACAAGCGGATCGCGGATGTCGATCAGGTGATGCGGCACGGACGCCCGCTCGGCGGCGCTGGGCTTGGCCGTTCCGATATCCATGCCGCGATAGACCAGGGCGGAATCCACGCTGATGATCTCGACCGGATAACGCTGCGCAATCGCCAGCGCTGCGGCAGTCTTGCCCGACGCGGTAGGTCCGGCCAGGGCAATGCAGGCCGGCAGCGGTGCTGGGGTGATCGGGTTCACGCGCGGGTCGCCGGGAGCGAGGGGTCGCCGTATTTCATCACGGCCGTCCATGCTGTGACGGCCAGCACCACACTCCAGCCAAACATGCCCTGAACCAATGGCATCACTGTGCCATCCAGATGGGTGCCCAGCCAGCTGCCCATGGCAAAGGCCGCGACCGTGATGAAAAATCCGTTGAGAGCAGAGGCAGCGCCCGCCGCATGCGGAAATGGTCCCACCGCACCACTCTGGCCGCAGGGCTGGTGCACGCCATGGCCCAGCATGAACAATGCATGCGGCAACAAAATTGCCCAGGCACTGTCTATTCCGGCCCAGGCCAGAACGGCCATCAGTGTGCCGCCAGCCAGGCTCACCAGCGCTGCGATGGCTACCGACTGGCGAACGCCATATTGCCGCAGCAGGCGCCTGCAGACAAAAGTGCCCGCGATGTAGCACAGGGCAGCAAAAAACAGGACCAGTCCATACTGGGTCTTGCTGAAGCCAAAAACAGTAATGAAGACAAACGAGGAGGCGGCCAGGAAGGTGATCAGGCCGCCGTAGGTGGCGACCGACAAGGCCGAAAAAGCCAGGAAGGTCGGGTTGCCGAGGATGCTGCGCCAGGTGTGGACCCATGTTGCGGGGTGCAAGGCGATCGGATTGGGACGCGTCAGCGTTTCCTGAAAACGCAGCGCCACCAGCGACAGGGCGCAGACGCCGAACAGCGCCAGAGCCATCAACGCCGCCCGCCAGCCGAACAGCTCTGACAGCAGTCCGCCCAGCGGTGGGCAGAGGCAGGCCAGCACGCCCAGACCGCTCAAGCCTTTGGACATCACGCGCGCGCCGTCGGCTGGCAGGTACAGGTCACGCACGATGGCGCGCGCGCACATCACCACTCCGCCCATGGCAGCGCCTTGCACCGTGCGCCAGGCAATCAGTTCTGACATGGAGGAGACCAGCGTGTTGGCGATCGCGGCGAGCGTGTAAGCCATCAGCGCCCACAGCAAAATGGGGCGTCTGCCATAGCGGTCTGACAAAGGCCCCCAGATCAATTGCGACAGGCCAAAGGCCAATAGCAGGGCGCTCAAGGTGAGTTGCGCTTGCGGCATGGTGGCTGCAAATCCCTCGCGCAGGGCCGGCAGGGCGGGCAGGTACAGGTCGGTGGTGACCGGTTGAATGCCCATCAGCGTGGCCAGCATCAACACGATCAGACCGGGCGACATCGGGGGTTTGATGGGGGGCACCTGAGCGGCATCCAAAGTGCCGTTGGACGAGATTTTCGGAGCAGACACCATCATTGAACTGAGGTTAGCAGATTGCCCTCTGCTTCCCTGCGGGTGACGGCACCTCCGACTCAAAACGACGAGCGCCGCTTCTTGCTACAAGGAAAAAAGCTGGGTCAGCGCCTGGCGGTACTGGGCCTGGCCGACCAGGTTGGTGTTGTGGTGCGAGCCGCCCTCGACCAGCACAAACAGTTTGGGCTCGAGCGCCGCGTCAAACAGCTTGCGCCCCAGCGCGGGTGCAATCAGCTGGTCTTCATTGCCGTGCACCACCAGCAGTGGCGAGCCAATTTTTGAGATCTTTTTGACCGCCTCAAAACGTTGGGTAATCAGCAAGGACAAGGGCACCCAGCCCCATTTGGTGCTGCCGACCACATCAGCAATCGAAGTAAAGGTGCCCTCCACAATCGTGCCGCGCTCATCATTCACCTCGGTGGCCAGGTGAATGGCAATCGGTCCGCCCAGCGAATGGCCGAAAACGTAGCGCGGACGGTCCGGGTATTTTTTAGCGATCCAGTCCCAGGCAGCCCGTGCATCTGCATAAGCCGACGCCTCGGAGGGCAACTCGTGGGTGCTTTTGCCAAAGCCGCGGTAGTCGATGGCCAGAACCGAAAATCCGAGTTCTTGCATGCGGCGTATGCGCGGCGCGGAGCCGGTGACGTTGTAGCGGGCGCCATGCAGGTAAAGCAGCACGGGCGCATCAGCTTTTTGCGCCGATAGCCACAGTCCATGCAGTCGGGCCGGTTTACCCTTGGCCTCAACATCGATCCAGATTTCGTCCATGCCCTCGGCCGCCGCAGCACCCGCACCCCAGCTGCGGTCGCTCGGCTGAAAAATCCAGGCGCGTTGTTGTTCATCGAGCGCAGCGCAACCGGCCATCAAGGCGAAAGAGCTCAGCAGGGAAGTCAAAAGGTGCCAGCGTTTCATGAAGCTGGCTGACTAGGCGGCGTCGGGAAAGTTCAAAAAATCAGCGCCCGCGCATGAAGAGGGAATCCAGCTCGCGAATGCTCACTTGTCGCCAGGTCGGTCGGCCATGGTTGCATTGGTCGGAGCGTTTGGTCGCCTCCATCTGGCGCAACAGCCCGTTCATCTCGTCGAGGGTCAGTTTGCGGTTGGCCCGAACCGCGCCGTGACAGGCCATGGTCGACAGCAACTCGTTGTGCGCACGCTCGATCACGGTGCTGGCGTCATGCAGGGCCAGCTCGGCGAGCACGCTGCGGGCCAGCTCCACCGCATCGCCCTGGGCCAGGCTGGTCGGTACCGCGCGCACCGCCAGTGTTTTTGGAGAAAACGGTGTGATGTCCAGGCCTAGCGTGATTAACGTGTCGAAGCAGCTGACCGCCGTCGCGACCTCCTGCGGCGTGGCGGCAAAGGTGGCCGGTATCAACAGCGGTTGGCTGGCAATACCGGTACCGCTGGCCGTTTCAAACTGGGTCTTGAGCCGCTCATAAACGATTCGTTCGTGCGCGGCATGCATGTCGACGATCACCAGTCCCTGGGTGTTTTCTGCCAGTACATAGATGCCCTGCAATTGCGCAATCGCGCGGCCCAGCGGCCACTCGCCTGCGGCAAGCTCGCTGTTTTCACTGGGTCCCGCGTCGGTGCCGTGCGGCGCCTGGCGTGGTGTGAATGCGTCAGCGCCATCTTGCGCGTCGCCAGACGGTGTGCCATTGGTGCTCGGCCACGGGGTCTCGAATTCAGCTACTCTGGCGCGATCATTTGCTATATAAGTAATAGCAGACTGTTCCCATACCCTTTGAGCTGGCGGCACATTTGATTGAAAAAAAGGCTGAAAAGCGGCGTCGCCAGCAGACCCTTCAGCCGCAACCGTGCCAGCGGGCGAATCCGAGCGGGGTGGAGCCAACGCGTTTTCAGTGCCACGGCGAACGGCCTGGTGTACTTCGCGGCTATCCCGAAAGCGCACTTCAATTTTGGTCGGATGGACGTTGACGTCCACAGCAGCCGGGTCCATCTCTACATACAGGGCGTAGACCGGCTGGCGATGGCCGTGCAACACGTCCTGGTAAGCGCTGCGTGCCGCATGTGTCAGTACCTTGTCGCGAACATAGCGGCCGTTCACATAGGCAAATTGCTGGTCGGCTCGTGAGCGCGCGGCATCTGGAACGCCGGCACGCCCCCAGACGCGTACGGCCGACAAACCATCTTGGCGGCGTGCGGTGCTCTCGTAGTGAATGGCGACAGAGCGCGCCACGAACTCGCTCCCCAGCACATCGGCCAGTCGCTGGTCACAGGCCTGCTCAAGCGACGCAGCGCTGATGGCCCGCCATTGCTCGACCAGCTTGCCTTCATGCCAGATGGCAAAACCCACATCGGGCCGTGCCAGGGCATGCCGACGCACGGCTTCGATGCAATGCGCGAGTTCGGTGGCGTCGGTCTTTAAAAACTTGCGGCGGGCGGGCGTGGCGTAAAACAGCTCGCGCACTTCCACCGTGGTGCCACGCGCCCGCGCGGCGGGCCTCAGCTCACCGGTGCGGCCATCGAGTTGCCAGCCGTGCTCCGACGCATCGGTTCGAGACAGCAGGCTCATGTCGGCAATCGAATTGATCGCGGCCAGCGCTTCACCGCGAAAGCCCATGGTGCCGACGGCCTCCAGGTCTTGCAGCGATGCAATCTTGCTGGTGGCATGGCGCCGGAGGGACAACGCCAGCTCATCCCGCGCAATGCCAAAGCCGTCATCTTCCACCAGAATCAGCCTGACGCCGCCAGTCAATAAACGCACGGTAACCTGACCGGCACCTGCATCCAGGGCGTTGTCTACCAGCTCGCGCACCACCGAAGCCGGTCGCTCCACCACCTCACCCGCGGCGATCTGACTGATCAGGTCATCAGGCAGCTCCCGGATGGGCCGACGTGGTGGGAGCGAAGGTGTCATGAGATTTGATTTTAGGGGAAGCCAAAGCAGGCGCTGTCGGACAAACCGGCTGCACAAGACCTGTCAAAATCCTGTGCATGGAAATCATCAGCTTCGCCATCGACTTCATCCTCCACGTCGATAAACATCTGGAGGCGTTTGTCACCAACTACGGCTGGTGGGTTTACGCGCTGTTGTTCCTGATTATTTTTGTTGAAACAGGCGTCGTGGTCATGCCGTTTTTGCCAGGCGACTCGTTGCTGTTTGTGGTCGGTGCGATGTGCGGTGTGGGTCTGATGAGTTATCCCCTGGCAGTGGGGCTGTTGTTTGCTGCGGCGGTGCTGGGCAATCAGACCAATTACACGCTCGGCCATTATTTCGGCCCCAAGGTGTTTCAGTGGGAAGACTCCCGATTTTTCAACAAAAAAGCCTTTAACCAGGCGCATGAGTTCTACGAGCGTTACGGCGGCATCACGATCGTGGCGGCGCGCTTCATGCCCTTTTTGCGTACCTTCGCGCCCTTTGTGGCCGGCGTATCGCAGATGACCCGTAGTCGGTTCACGCTCTACGACGTCACGGGCGGCGCCTTGTGGGTCGGCGGCATCGTCACGGCCGGTTATTTTTTCGGAAATGTCCCCTTTGTCAAAATGCACCTCGAAAAAATCATGTGGGCGATGATTTTGATTCCGGGTGTACTGGTGGTCTACGGTGCCTGGAAGGCCAGACGCAAGGTTGCCGTGTCGACCTGAAGTGTGTCCGTGTGGCTGCGGGTGGCCAGGCGTATGATTTGATCAGGGCTGAGCCCGTGCCAGGACTTCAAAACACCATGAACGCACCTACCCTTTCAAGCGCTGAGCTTTCCCGCTGGACCCAGGCCGGCTCCAGCCGGGTTCCTTTTTGGGCCTACACCGACGCGCAGCTCTACCAGCAGGAGCTTGAAAAAGTCTTTTATGGCGCCCACTGGGGCTATGTCGGTCTGGAGATTGAAATTCCGAATGTCGGGGACTACAAGCTCTGCCACATTGGGGAGCGTCAGGTGCTGATGGTGAGGGACCGTGTAGCGCCCAAAGACCGCGCCACCGATCACGGCATTCGCGTCGTTGAAAACCGTTGTGCGCACCGTGGCGTGCGCTTTTGCCAGAACCCCCACGGCAATGCACGCAGCTTTGTCTGCCCCTACCACCAGTGGACTTACAAGCTCAACGGTGACCTGGCGGGATTGCCGTTCAAGGATGGAGTGAAAGATGGCGACTGCATCAACGGCGGCATGCCTGAAGGTTTCGATGTCCGTGACCACGGCCTGACCAAGTTGCGCGTGGCGGTACGGCACGGACTGGTGTTTGCGACCTTCAGCCAGGACACCGAGCCGCTGGAAGATTACCTCGGCCCCCACATCTCGCCATGGCTGGACCGCATTTTCAAAGGCCCGGAAGGCGCCAGAAAGCTGACCTTGCTGGGTTACAACCGCCAGCGCATTCCAGGCAACTGGAAGCTGATGATGGAAAACATCAAGGACCCTTACCACCCGGGCCTGTTGCACACCTGGTTTGTGACCTTTGGACTGTGGCGTGCCGATCAGAAAAGCCGCATGGTGATGGACGGGCACGGCCGCCATGCGGTGATGATTTCCCGCCGCAATGAAGGCGGCAGCAATGCAGCGGTGACAGATGGCGTGACCTCGTTCAAAGCCAATATGACGCTGCACGACGACCGACTGCTCGACGTGGTCCCCGAGGCCTGGTGGACGGTCGATGATCCCGCAAAACCAGGCACCGACATCACCCCGACCGTCACCATGATCACGCTGTTTCCCAGCCTGATCATCCAGCAGCAGGTCAATTCGCTGAGCACCCGGCATATCGTGCCGCGCGGCCAGGGCGAATTTGATTTTGTCTGGACCCACTTCGGATTTGCCGACGATACGCCCGAGATGACCCGACGCCGTTTGCGTCAGGCCAACCTGTTTGGGCCCGCCGGCTTTGTGAGCGCTGACGATGGGGAGGTGATCGAATTCAGCCAGGCAGGCTTTCAACAAGCCGGTGACAGTGGCTCTACCCTGTGCGAGCTGGGTGGAACC
Organism: Polaromonas sp.; assembly: GCA_031360565.1. Lineage (GTDB taxonomy): Bacteria > Pseudomonadota > Gammaproteobacteria > Burkholderiales > Burkholderiaceae_C > Polaromonas. The sequence goes on along the minus strand of JANMBW010000276.1, from coordinate 955 downwards.
GGTCTGGACGCGACCGAACACATGGTGACTGAAACCTTGATTCGTAGCATGTATGCCTACTGGCGAAAGGTGATGGCGCTGTGAGCGAGGCGGGCTGGAGCGCCGCGTCCGCATTGCGCGAAGAGCGACTGTCGGCGCTGCTGTTACTCGCCGAAGTCAACCAGCTCAATGCGGCCTACGCAGCCTGCCTCGACGAAAAGCGTTTTGACGACTGGCCGCTCTTTTTTGTGGAGGACGGGCATTACACCGTTCAGGCACGAGAAAATTTTGACCGTGGCCTGCCGCTGGCCCTGATCGCGCTGGAAAGCCAGGGCATGATGAAAGACCGGGTCTTTGGCGTGACACAAACCATCTACCACGGCCCCTATTACATGCGCCACATTATTGGCCCGGCACGCATCGTCTGGCATGAGGGTGACGCGGTTAAGGCTGAGGTCAGCTACGCGGTGTTTCGCACCAAGCCGGGCAGCGTCAGCGAGGTCTACAACGTCGGTCGTTATATCGATGAACTGGTGCGGGTCGACGGCACGCTGAAGTTCAAATCGCGTCTGGCCGTCTACGACAGCGAGATGGTGCTCAATTCGCTGATTTACCCGGTCTGATCGAGCGGTGATAGACTCCGCCTCGACTCGGGGCTCGCCCACATGTGGGCGGCTCAGCGAGTACACCTAACCCATAATGACGGAGATAAAAATGATGACACGAACCATTTCCCTGCTAACCGGTATCGCTCTGTGGTGCCTCGCGGGCGTTGCCCTGGCGCAAGTGCCTCAGTACGGTGCCAATGTGAATGCCGAGCAGGCTCGCAAGGGCCTGGCGGCTGCCCTTGCCGAGGCGCGCAAGCTCAATATGCCGATGGCGGTGGCGGTGGTCGACACTGCTGGACAGTTGGTGGCGTTTGAACGCTTGGACAACACTCAGATTGGCAGCATTGCCGTCGCACAGGACAAGGCAG
>JANMBW010000236.1:0-1688 GCA_031360565.1 Polaromonas sp. | reverse complement strand
TTTTCAGCCAAGAGCCTGCAAGAGCGCATCCAGGATGCCGGCGCAGTGGCGGTCATCACGGCTAATTTCCAACTGCGTGGCGGCAAAGAATTGCCACTCAAGTCCATCGTTGACGAAGGCCTGGCCATGGGTGGCTGCGAGTCCATCAAAAACGTCATCGTCTACCAGCGCACCGCGACGGCTTGCAAGATGGTGGCCGGGCGGGACAGCCTGATGGAAGATGTCATTGCCAAGGCATCGCCGGTGTGTGAGCCCGAATTTGTAGGCGCCGAACATCCCCTGTTTATCTTGTATACCTCCGGCTCCACTGGCAAACCCAAAGGCGTGCAGCACAGCACGGGCGGCTATTTGCTGTGGGCCAAGCTCACGATGGACTGGACGTTTGATCTGAAGCCGACCGACGTGTTCTGGTGCACCGCCGATATTGGCTGGATCACTGGCCACACCTATGTGGCCTATGGCCCGCTTGCAGCGGGTGCCACCCAGGTCATCTTTGAAGGCATTCCCACTTACCCCGATGCTGGCCGTTTCTGGCAGATGATCGAGCGCCACAAGGTCACTATTTTTTATACCGCGCCGACCGCCATTCGTTCACTCATCAAGGCTGCTGAAGGTGACGCAAAAGTCCACCCAGACCGCTCAGATCTGAGCAGCCTGCGGGTGCTGGGCTCCGTCGGTGAGCCTATCAATCCTGAAGCGTGGATGTGGTTCTACAAGAACATTGGCCATGAGCGTTGCCCTATTGTGGATACGTTCTGGCAGACCGAGTCTGGCGGGCACATGATCACGCCGCTGCCCGGGGCAACACCCCTGGTGCCGGGCAGCTGCACGCTGCCGCTGCCTGGCATCATGGCGGTCATTGTCGACGAGACCGGCAAGGAACTGCCAAACGGCTCGGGGGGCTTGCTGGTCGTCAAGCGCCCCTGGCCTTCCATGATTCGCAACATCTGGAATGACCCGGAGCGTTTCAAGTCCGCCTATTTTCCTGAAGAAATGGGAGGCAAGATCTATCTTGCAGGCGACGGGGCTGTGCGCAATGCGGACAACGGTTATTTCCGCATCACCGGTCGAATTGACGACGTGCTCAACGTGTCTGGCCACCGCATGGGCACCATGGAAATTGAATCGGCGCTGGTGGGCCATTCCGCTTTGGTGGCCGAGGCAGCGGTGGTAGGGCGCCCGGACGACCTGACGGGTGAGGCGATTGTGGCGTTTGTTGTGCTCAAGCGCTCACGTCCCACGGGAGATGAAGCCAAGGCCATCGCCAAAGAATTGCGCGACTGGGTCGGCAAGCAGATCGGACCCATTGCCAAACCGAAAGATATTCGCTTTGGTGATAATCTGCCCAAAACCCGCAGCGGCAAAATCATGCGGCGGCTGCTTCGCGTGATTGCCAAAGGCGAGACCATTACCCAGGATATTTCTACGCTTGAAAACCCGGCGATTTTGGATCAGCTGTCGGAAAATCTGTAGACCGGCGGTTTCAGGGCTAACGGGTTGAAAGCCCAAGTCCAACAAAAAAGCCCGTCAGATGACGGGCTTTTTTTTAACCAACAACCGGTGGTGTCCGAACCGGACGGCTCAAGCCTTTACTTCTGACCCAAAATCCAGGTCACCAGCTTTTTGGAGTCGTCCGGGTTGACTTGCGCATTGGCGGGCATGGGCACCGGGCCCCACACGCCGGAGCC
>JANMBW010000233.1:0-3573 GCA_031360565.1 Polaromonas sp. | reverse complement strand
CACCCGAGAGCTGTTCCTTGACTTCCTTGGCGGTCACGCCCATGAACTTGCCGATGATCTTGGCTGACTCCTCCGGTTTGGCCTTCATGTAGGCCATGCCATCGAGGTAGGCTTTGGTGATGCCGGCAATTTCAGCGGGTTTGGCCTTGATCACCTTCTCGTCGAACACCAGCACGTCGGCGATCAGCCCTGGCGCGTTTTTGGACGAGAACACCACATTGAACTTCTTGCCGCCGCCCTGGCTGAGGATTTGCGACAGGCTGGGCTCATAGGTCACGCCAATCGGCATCTGACCCGAAGCCATGGCGGCGGGAACCGCCTCAGGCGTCATGCTCACGGGTGTGATGTCCTTATCGGACAGACCAGCGGTTTTCAGGGCGTAGGACAGCAAAAAATCGGAAGGCGAAAGCGGGTTGAAACCTACTTTTTTACCTTTGAAATCAGCGACTTTGGAGATGGTCTTGTCAGCGACGATGGCATCGCCGCCATTGGAGTAGTCAATGGGCATCACTACTTTTTGCATTTGGCCAGCAGCCACCTGACCGACCACCTGGTCATAGGTCAACATACCGCCGTCCACTGCACCGCTGGCCATGGCCGCAGGAATCAGCGCTGGATCGGAGAACACCTGCAAGGACACCTTGAGGTTGTACTTTTTATACAGGTCCAGTGCGTCAGCAACGTAAAACGGGCCGTAGCCTATCCACACCACCGTACCGATCTTCATGGGCGTGGGGCCAGCGGCGAGGGCAGCGCTTGCCGCCAGCGTCAACGCGACACCCGTCAGTGGCTTCAACCACCGCGCCAGAAAGTTGTCTGAACCAGTCGATAGGACTGAAAAACGTGATGAGCCCATGAGTAAACTCCAAAAAGTGAAAGAAAAAGGCAGGAGGAGACGATGCGACCGTCGCTCTCTCTCCCGGGCTTTTGTCCCTCCGTGGAGCCTCAGATGAGGCCGGTGCACTCTCGGACCAGACATCGACCGGATGGATCGTCCAGTGATCGGAACCCTAGTGCCCCTAAGTCAAAGTGTTCATGCCTGTCTTGCGACACACCGAAAAGCTCAACCTGCTAACGGTTATTCAGCAAATTGCATGCCACGCCTGCCTGGGTCGCAAAGCGATAAGCGCACCAAACCGGGTCACACCCGGGCGCTTAAAAATGCCCGCCAACCGCCATGGTGCGTGATGTCCTGTGCGTCCAGCGTGGCGTGGGCTTCGCAGACGAAGCCCTGAACCTGGCTCCCATCCTCGAGCGCCAGCGTCCCGATTCCCAAAGGAGCCGGAATACCCGCCACGAAAGAGCCAAACGCCAGCGCCGGCATTTCCCAAACTTCGAGTTCAATCGCCGCGCCACCCTGGGCGACCCGCAGCATACCGGGGCGCAAGGGCGGACCACCGGGCAGTGCAAACAGCTTGTAGCAAGGCGCACTGCGCACGGCACGAACCAGGCGCGCACCGCACTGCGTCAACTGACCGTTAAGCGGCAAACCTTTGAGATGCGCGCCACAGACCGCCACCTGAATTTGCCCGGAGGCAAAAGGGCCAGCATCTGGTAAGCCCGCGACCCGATGCGGCGCATGCGAAGTGGCGCCAACCGTGCTGACGCTTTGGCCGTGCAGTCGCGCAGCTAGAGTGAGCAAGGGAAAATCCTGACCACAACGGGCGACCAGCGTCACGCCAAAGGGCATGCCGCCGGACATAAAGCCCGTGGGCACAGCGATGGCCGACAAATCCAGCAAATTGACAAAGTTGGTGTAATGCCCCAGGTTGGAATTGAGCCGGATGGGGTCGGCCTCGACGGCTGCAATCGTGTAAGGCGAACACGCAGTGGGTGTGACAAGGCAATCGATGCTGTCCCAGACCGGCAGCGTCTGGCGCTCCAGCGCCTTGAGTTTGTACAGAGCCTCAAAGGTATCAGGTGCGGAAATCTGGATGCCTTTTTCAGTGATCGCGCGCGTCACCGGATGCAGCGCCTGGGGATTTTTTTCGATGAAGGGGCGAATCGCCGCATAGCGCTCGGCGACCCAGGGGCCTTCGTACAAAAGAGTGGCGACCGCCCGAAACGGCGTGAGGTCGACCTCGACCGGTGTGCCGCCCAAGGCACATAACTGCTCAACCGCATTGGCGAACTGCTTTGGCCCTTCGGAATTGCCGTAAAACGCCAGGTCAGCTTCACGCGGTACGCCGAAACGAAAAGCTGCAGCGCTGCCGAAGTTGAAGCCGGCAGCCGGCATGGGCCGCGAATATGGATCGGCGGGGTCTTCGCCCTCGGCGGCTGCCAAGACGACAGCCGCGTCGGACGCGGTGAGCGCGAACACCGAGATGGTGTCCAGCGTGCGGCAGGCCGGCACCACGCCCGTAGCCGAGAGACGACCACAACTCGGTTTAAGGCCAATCAAATTGTTGAAAGCAGCCGGCACCCGGCCCGAGCCGGCGGTGTCGGTGCCCAGGGAAAAACTGGCCAGCCCCAGCGCTACCGCCACGGCCGAACCAGAAGACGAACCACCGGATACGTAGTCAGGGTTGATGGCGTTTTGACAGGCACCATGGGGCGAGCGCACGCCCACCAGACCGGTCGCAAACTGGTCCATATTGGTCTTGCCCACCGGAATGGCACCGGCGTCCAGCAGACGTTGCACCACGCTTGCACTGCGCTCGGGCGTGTAAGCAAACTCTGGGCAGGCCGCAGTGGTCGGAATACCGGCCAAGTCAATGTTGTCCTTGATGGCAAATGGAATACCGTAGAGAGGCAGGCTTTGGGGATCGCGGCCTTCCAATGCTTCGGCATACACCAGAAGCTCGTCGAGTGACAGGCGGCGGATCCAGATGTGGCGGTCGCGTGCAGCATCTTCAGCAAGCATCTGTGCGTGCAGGCTTGCAACCAGTGCCGATGGCGTCAGCGAGCCACTCAAATATTGGGCCCGCAGGGCAGGAATAGAAAGATCGAGGCGCATGTTCAATTCCGGTTGATTCAACGTAACAGCACCAGCGCCTGACCGGCACTGACACCCTGGCCTTCGCTACACAGCACTTCATGGACGACGCCATCGCAGGGTGCGTGCACCGTGATTTCCATCTTCATCGACTCAATGACCAGCAGGGCATCGCCAGCTTTGACCCGGCTGCCGGCACCCACCATGAGCGCCCAGACGCCACCTGATACTTGCGAGCTCACCACCTCACCCTCGAATGCAACTGCCGCCGCAGCGCTGGCGGCGGAGTCGTGAGCGGCCGTCTCATCGCTGGATTCAGACAGTCCGGCCAGACGCCAACGCTCCCGCTCGCCTTCAAAGGCTGCCTGCTGGCGCTGCTTGAATGCACCAATCGACTCGGCGTTTTCCTGCAGATAGGCCTGGTACTCCGACAGGCGAAAAACGCCGTCTTCAATCTTGAGCTGGGCCCGGCCGGCGACAAAATCCTTGCGCCAAGTCAGCAGTTCCTCGGCGCTGACTGGAAAGAACCGGATCTGGTCAAAAAACCGAAGCAGCCAGGGCTTGCCGCTCTCGAAGTCAGGCGTCACCCGCCAGCGGTTCCACATTTGCACCGTTCGGCCAACAAACTGGTAACCGCC
>JANMBW010000230.1:0-3438 GCA_031360565.1 Polaromonas sp. | reverse complement strand
ATCAAGGAACCAATGCTGGCCCAGCTCCAGGCCGTGATCGACAGGCAGGTGGCCCACATGTCGCGGCTGGTCAGCGACCTGCTCGACGCCTCGCGGGTAGACACCGGCAAACTCCGGCTGGAGCGACAGACTGTTGACATGACGACCATCATTGACCAGTCGGTCGAGGCCTGCCGTCCGGCAATGGACATGCGCGAGCAGAGCTTCAAAGTTCAAGTGCCGCACCAGACCGCTTACGTCGATGGTGACCCGGTGCGTCTGACGCAAATTCTCAACAACCTGCTGGACAACGCCTCCAAGTACACTCCCGAGGGTGGCTCGATTGAACTCACGGTAGCAGTCCAGGGCAATGCGCTGATCATCGATGTGTCTGACACCGGCATAGGCATCACGGCAGACGCCCTGCCGCATGTTTTTGAGCCTTTCGTACAGGATATCCAGGCCACGTCCTTCAATGGCTTTGGCCTGGGCCTGGGCCTTACGGTTGTGCGCGAACTGGTGGAGGCGCATGGCGGCATAGTCGTGGCCCATAGCGGCGGAAGCGGCCGCGGAAGCCGGTTTGTGGTGACCCTGCCGCTTTATGTCCCGGCGTCCCCTTAAACCCTGGACCTGCCAGTGAACACTTCGAACGCCGCTACCCCTGACAGCTATGCGCTGCCCGGTGGGCATTCACCGCTCTCTCTTCGCATCATGGTGGTGGACGACAGTGTGGACGCCGCCAGCACCATTGCCATGCTGTTAGAGATGTATGGCCACGTGGTGGTCGTGGCGCATTCGGCTGAAAGCGCCTTGCTAAGCGCGTACGCAGCGCCACAAGATGCGTTTTTGCTCGACATCGGTTTGCCCGACATGGACGGTTGCGCGCTGGCCAGGGAACTCAGGGCGCACCCTGAAACCGCAAATTCCCTGCTGGTGGCTTTAACCGGCTACAACGAAGCGGCAGACCGCAAGCGATGCGACGGCGCGGGCTTTGACCACCATCTGACCAAGCCGGTAGACGTTGACGAACTGCTGAGCCTGCTGGCCGCCGGGCGGGCAAACTCAAGCCTGAATTGACTCGCGCGCTTGAAGGTTAAAGCGCAGGTCGACCCGATTCGGATACCAGTCGACGCCCACGCCTTCTGCATCGGCCAACGCCTTGACATCGTCCCGATCCAGCGGGCGGTAGCTTTGAGCAGCTTCTGATACAGATCCACCGGCCGCAGTGAGGGAGTGATCAGCCGGCTCGACTTCCAGCTTCATGACCAAAACCTGAGCCACCACATGCGCCGATAACCTCACGTTGGCCGGAGCCTGGGCAGCGCGGGTCAGCGCGATCAGACTGGCCAAAAAAAGCGTACACGACACGCCATGGTTCACTTCAACGTCGATGCCAGCTGTTTCATCGACGAGCTGAAACCCCCGGAAGGCGAGTTCGGTTTTAACCAGGCTCATCGCTTCTTCAAGGGCCGCATGCAGCGAGGCGCTCTGACGGCCATTGGGCTGTATCCACGACATCAGCTGCAGGCAAGAAGCCGACGCGTCACGCGACAGTGTGTTGATATCACCAGCAGACTGCATCAGCACCGGGCTGGCAGCGGGCACGGTTGCCTGAAGGCGCTTGTGCAGCAGCGCGGCCATCATGCTGACCGGCTGCAAGGCGCCCGCCATATGGTGCCGGATGGCAGGCGCAAGATGACGCAGCAGTGCGTAGCGCGCGGCTTCTTCGGCCAGATTTTTCGACCCGCCTGGGCTGGCAGCTTGGCTCGGTGGTGTGGGCATAGCCCGAGTTTATTGCAAGGCCGTGAAAGCCGTGCACGCTCACCGCACCGTCCTACAGCAACTTCGGCGGCAGACGGACAAAACCTATTTTTTGTAGTCGGATCGGTGTCCAGCCGGCATGGGCCGGACACCAAACGCTACATAAGCGATAGCACTGAAAAATTGACCTAGGCCAAACGCGCGTTCTGCGGGAACAGCTGCTTGCGCGCGTCGTCGTCCATTTCTGCCTTGAAGTTGAACTTGGTTTTGAGCGCTTCGGCACGTTGCGCTGCGGGGCGGGCATTGATCTCGTCAAAGTGCCGCTTCAGGTTGGGCATCTTGGCCATGGCATCAGGACCCAGAATAAAAGGCACGGCTCTTACCCACCCCCACACCGCCATGTCAACCAGGGTGTAGGCGTCACCAAGCATGTAGCGGTGCTTGGCCAAATGGGCGTCAAGGATGCCGTAATGGCGTTCTGCCTCAAAGGTGTAGCGGTTGACCGCGTAGGCCTTTGGCTCGGGCGCAAAATGCTTGAAGTGCACCGCCTGACCAGAATACGGACCGACACCGGTGGCCACAAACATCAGCCATGACAGCATCTGGCCCCGTGCGGCAGGCGTGTTGGCAGGCAAAAACTGGCCCGACTTTTCAGCTAGATAGAGCAAGATGGCATTGCTATCGAACACGGTGGTGTCGCCATCGACAATCGCCGGAGTTTTGGCGTTGGGGTTGATGACCAAAAACGCCGGCAGGTGCTGCTCGCCCTTGCGGGTGTCGACCGGCATCACTTCATAGGGCATGCCGGACTCTTCAAGAAACAGTGCGACCTTGAGGGGGTTGGGGGACGGATGGTAGTAAAACTTGATCACGGATTTGACTTTCTGCCAGGACATGGCTTGGGCTGAATAGTGGCCTGCAAGAGCGGGCCGGATGGCGGAGTTGATGGTAACGTCAACAGCTTTCTACCGCCAGATCAGGGTCAGAACAACCAACAGGAGACGACAACATGGGTGCGCAATGGAAAGCGAAAGGCAAGGAACTGGCGGCCAATGCCAGAGGCCGAACATTCGGCAAACTGGCCAAGGAAATCATGGTGGCAGCGCGCAGCGGCGCTGACCCGGCCTCTAATGCACGGCTAAGGCTGCTGGTGGAACAAGCCCGCAAGGTCAGCATGCCCAGAGACACGCTGGACCGTGCGATTAAAAAAGGCGCCGGCATTGGCAGCGAGGCAATTCATTTTGAGCATGTGGTCTACGAAGGCTTTGCGCCGCACCGCGTGCCACTGATGGTCGAATGCCTGACCGACAACCATAACCGCACGGCCTCGGAAATACGGGTGCTGTTTCGAAAGGGTCAACTCGGCTCGTCTGGCACGGTGGCCTGGGACTTCGACCATGTCGGCATGATCGAAGCAGAGCCTGCGGCCGCCGGCGCCGATGCAGAAGTGGCTGCCATCGAAGCCGGTGCGCAAGACTTCGAACCAGGTGAGGAAGCCGGCCACACCCTGTTTTTGACCGACCACGCTGACCTTGACCTGGTCAGCCGTGCGCTGCCGGCTCAGGGCTTCACCGTACTGTCTGCCAAGCTGGGCTACAAGGCTAAAAACCCGATTGATCCGGCCAGCTTGAGCGCTGCCGACCTGAACGAGGTGGAAGCTTTTCTGGCGGCCATTGATGCCAATGACGATGTTCAGCA
>JANMBW010000221.1:0-2291 GCA_031360565.1 Polaromonas sp. | reverse complement strand
GCCACCAAGCTTGAGGCCTCCCGCGTGGCCGCCCTGGCATTGGGTGCGAAGCAGTAGTCTGAGTAGAGACTCCGCCAGCCAAGCCTAAACGCGGGCAGGCGCCAAGCGCTGCGACCATCTCCGCGCCAGCCGCGGCAGCACCAGCACTGCCACCACCACCACGATCAGAATCAAGGACACCGGGCGCTGCACGAAGACCAGAGCACTGCCTTCCCCAATCGACATCGCATTGCGCAGTTGGGCCTCGGCAAGTGGGCCAAGAATCATGCCCACGACGACGGGAGCGGTCGGAAAGTCAAAGCGCCGCATCACCACGCCCAACACGCCAATGCCATACAGCAAAAACAAATCAAAAGCGCTTTGCCGCATGCCGTAGACGCCAACCGTCGCAAAAATCAGAATGCCGGCGTACAGATACGGTTTGGGAATCTTGAGGAGCTTGACCCACAGTCCGACCAACGGAAAATTGAGCACCAGCAGCATCACGTTGCCGATGTACAGCGACGCAATTAAAGCCCACACCAGCGAGGATGAGGTGGTGAACAGCTGCGGGCCGGGCTGAATACCGTAGTTTTGAAAAGCGCCCAATAAGATTGCGGTGGTGTTTGAAGTGGGAATGCCGAGCGTCAGCAACGGAATCATGGCAGCGGTGACGGTGGCATTGTTAGCGGCCTCCGGACCTGCCACCCCCTCGATGGCACCCTGGTTACCAAACTCGTTTTTTGCTTCCGAATCCTTCGCCAGTTTCTTCTCTGTCGCATAACTCAAGAATGTGGGTATCTCGGTACCGCCTGCAGGAATGCAGCCAAACGGCACCCCGATTGCTGTTCCGCGCAACCACGCGGGCCAGGACCGCCGCCAGTCTCTACCCGTCATATGGACTTTGCTCAGCTTGTTCTGAGAATCCACGACCTTGCCTTCATAAAGCACCGCATGCAATGCCTCGGCCACGGCAAACAAGCCGACGGCAACCAGCACGATCTCGATGCCATCAAGCAGTTCGGGAACGCCGCCGGTGTAGCGCGCCTGAGCCGAAATCTGGTCAAGGCCCACCAGCCCGGCCGCCAGACCGAAGAACAGCGCCGTCATGCCTCGCAGCGTGCTTTTGCCAAGCACCGCGCTGACCGTCGTGAACGCCAGCAACATCAGCATAAAGTATTCAGGTGGCCCAAGCTTGACGGCCAAGTCAGCCACGATGGGTGCAAACAGCGTGACCAAAACTGTTGCGATGGTTCCGGCCACGAACGAGCCGATGGCAGCAGTCGCCAGGGCAGCGCCCGCGCGGCCGCTTTTGGCCATCTTGTTGCCTTCCATCGCCGTGACCATGCTGGCGGTTTCACCGGGCGTGTTGAGCAAGATAGAGGTGGTCGAACCGCCATACATGGCACCGTAATAAATGCCCGCAAAAAAGATCATCGAGGCGGTAGCTTCCACTTTGACCGTGATCGGCAGCAGCATGGCGACCGCTACGGCCGGACCGATGCCCGGCAGCACGCCAACGGCTGTACCCAAGGCGCACCCAACAAAACACCACAAGAGATTAATCGGCGTGGCTGCAGTGACAAAGCCCTGCAACAGCTGGCTGAAGATATCCATTTAGAGCCACCCTGTAGAAGTCAAACCGGGCAAATTGATCGCCAGAAATTTAGTAAACATCCAGTACACCGGCGCTGCAATGGCCAGACCTATCAGCACGTCCTTGAACAATGTCGCCGGTTTTAAATCCGCCTTGCCTTCTGCACCACGCAGTCCCTGTACCGCGAGGACAAAACACAGCGTGCAACTCAGGATGAATCCGATGGTGGTGATCAGCGCCGCATTGGCCAGCAAGCCCGCAGAAACCCAGACAAAGCCCGGCCAGTCGGCACCCGGCGCGCCGGAGGCGTCGTCCATCTGACGGAAACCTCCAGTAAGCGATTCCCTGACCAGGAAAACGCCGCACACCACCAACGACAAGGCCACCAGCCAGGGAAGAAAGTCAGGCCCCACACCGCCGTAGCCAGCGGCCGAGGGAATGCTCACAGCACCCGCTGCCAGACCCAGGCCTATCAGCAATACACCGGCGCCTATCAGCGTCTGGAGTTTTAAGGGATTTTGTTGTCGGGACATAGTTTTCCTTCAGACGCTGCGGGAGCGTCTAGAAATTAAGTTTTTCGGGATGAAGTGCAAGGCGCCCGGAGCGCAGGACACCGGAATGTACTCAGGTACATGTGGATTCCGAGCACCGCGCCACGCTGCAATTCGCCAGAAAAATGGATTTATAAATGCGCCCTACACCATGCCGGACTTGA